>CAYSSH010000010.1:0-17452 GCA_964433705.1 uncultured Candidatus Saccharibacteria bacterium
ATCTTTTGCTTTAAAAGATTTCAATCTCGAAATTAAGCGAGGTGAGTTTATTATGATTATGGGGCCTTCTGGCTGCGGTAAAACTACCCTCTTAAATATCATCGGACTTTTAGATCGTTCTACTAGTGGTGAATATTATTTAAACAATGAAAATGTTGCGGGTATTAACTCTCGCCGTAAAGCTCGCCTTCGTGCTAAAAAAATCGGATTTATCTTTCAGGATTTTAATTTAATTGAAGACCTTTCTATCCTAGAAAATGTTGCGCTTCCCTTAGTTTATATTAATCGTCCTCGTACTGTCCGTCTTAAAGATGCCTCAAATGCCCTATCTCGCTTCCATCTACAAGAAAAAGAATATTATCGTCCTAGTCAACTTTCAGGTGGTCAGCAACAGCGCGTTGCTATTGCTCGCGCCATCGTTTCAGATCCCGAAATTATCCTCGCCGATGAGCCGACTGGTAATCTTGATTCTCGTGCCTCGCAAATTGTCATGGAAGAGTTGAAAGCCATTCATGATGAAGGTAATACAATTATTATGGTTACCCATAACCCCGCTCTGACTTCCTATGCTACTCGCGTGATAAATATGCTGGATGGCCAAATCGATACGGATATTAAAACCGTTGCGGATTCTAATCTTCCGCAACCTATCGCTAAAAAATCCAAACGGCGCCATCGCCATCGGAGGAAACACTAATGCCTACTTTAATTCGCACTCATCTTCATCTCGCTCGTGCTTCAATTCGCGAAAACCGCACGCGTTCTTTCTTGACTTGTCTCGGCATTGCGATTGGTATTGCTAGTATTATTCTAATTCTTAGTCTTACTGGTAGTATTTCTCGTCTTATCGCTGGCGAAATTAAAGATGTTGGTAGTAATCTTATCGTTGTTCGCCCCTCAACTACTAAAGATACCGTTACGTCTATTGTCGAGGAATTAACCGCCTCAAATAACTACCAAAAGTCCAACCTTTCAATTTCCGACGTTAATTCCATCTCTAATTTACCAAATGTTACCGCCGTCGCCCCGACCGCCCTCTCCTCGAACACTCTCTCGGATGGTGATAATACGATTCCTTCGGCTACTATTCTCGGTACCACCCCCAGTTTTCTCGATATCACTCCGCTCACTTTGCGCTACGGTACTTTTATTACCGACGGCAATAAATCTAATTCTGTCGTCTTAGGTCATATGCTTTCTCTCCTACTTTTTAATACCTCTAATCCAGTTGGTCGTACCTTTACTTTTCATGACAAACGCTTTATTGTAGTTGGTGTCCTAGATGAAATTACTGAAACTGTTAATTTTAGCAACGTTGATTTCAACAATGTTTTAATTATGGATATTAATACTCTAAATCAAGTCGTAGATAATATCCAAATTCAACAAATTAACGCCAGAGCCGCTACAACTAGCGTCCTTCAATCAACCTCGGATGAAATAAAATCCATTCTCGTAAAAAACCATTCCGGCGATAATAATTTTTCAGTTCTTTACGGCGACGCTATTACTCACCCTGCCAGCAATCTCCTTAATATTATTACTGGTATGTTAGCCACAGTTGCTGGTATTTCCCTCATCGTCGGCGGCGTCGGCGTGATGAATATTATGCTAGTTTCCGTCGCTGAGCGCACACACGAAATTGGTATTAGAAAAGCCGTTGGTGCTTCCCCGCGCGATATTTTAATGCAATTTATGTTTGAGGCTCTAATCCTTTGTTTGCTTGGTGGTTGTCTTGGGATTATCTTAGGCTATATTGGCGCCTTTTTCCTTTCAATTATTACACCATTTACCCCGTATATCAGCTGGGAAATCCTCCTAGTTACTGTTTTAACCTCAATCCTTATTGGTATCATCTTCGGAATTTACCCTGCACTTAAAGCCGCCTCAAAAGACCCAATCGCATCATTAAAACATTATAGATAATATGAAAAAACTCCTAGAAAAACTCCCCTTTTATAATCAAGCTGTCCTTCCATATCATTTTGCGCAATCCATTCTTGCTAACCTTAAATATCATCGTCCCGCTAAACATCTTCGCGTTATTGGCGTTACTGGGACAAATGGTAAAACTACTACCTGTTTTATGATTTGGTATATGCTTCGTGCCGCCGGTTATAAAGCTGCCTTGATGACGACGGTTGCCTACGGTGTTGATGAATTAAAACCGGAACTTGGTCATATGACAACGGTTGACGCCTTTACTCTTAACCGCCGTATTAGCGATATTAAAAAAGCTGGCGCCGAATTTCTCGTCCTCGAAGTGACTTCCCATGCTCTTGCTGAATATCGGACTCTTGGTATTCCCTTTGAAATTGCTGTTTTTACAAACCTAACCCATGATCATCTAGATTATCACCGTACGCTGACGAATTATCGCGCCGCCAAGGGAAAGCTGATTAAGTCTGCAAAATTTAGCATTCTTAACGCGGATGACCCTGCCACGAAGTACTATAAGCCACTCGCTCGCGAATATATCACATATGGCATAAAAAAAGGCGATTTTCACGCACAATCGATAAAACTTGGCATTTCTGGTGTAAAATATTCATACCATGATATATTTTCAGATAAAGAAATGACTATTACAACTAAAATTCCGGGCGAATTCAACGTTTATAATTCCCTTGCCGCCGCCGTTGTCGGCTCGCGACTCGGTCTATCTAAAACTCAGATCGAAAACGGTATTAGTTCGCTGACGGGTGTGGAGGGACGCATGAATCTTATTGACGAAGGTCAACCTTTTACAGTTATTGTTGATTACGCTCATGCTCCAGATGCTCTGGAAAAAGTTTTTAATTCTCTCGGCAACCATCATGGACGAATTATATCCGTTCATGGTGGCGCCGGTCGTCGCGATCCCTCTACTCGCCCGATTCGTGGTCGTATTCTCGCGCATTATTCTGACATCGTTATTATTACCGAAGATGATTCGCGTGACGAAGACCCAGAAAAAATCGCCGCTGGTTTTCTTGATGGCGCTAAAAAAGAAGGTAAAACTATGGGAAAAGACCTTTTTCTTGAACTAAATCGTCAAAAGGCTATTACTCTCGCGTTAAAAATGGCGCGCCCAAACGACATTGTTCTGTTACTTGGTAAAGGTCATGAAAAAACCATCCTTCGCTCGGACGGTCCGCATGATTTTGTTGATGCCTCCGTTGCTCGTCAAGTTCTTCATTCTCTCGGCTATCAAAAATAGTTCAAAAATCTATTTTTCTATTGCGCATAATTTTTTATTATGCTAAAATAAAATTATTAACAACAAATGGTTCCCGTTGTTATAACAATTTAAAACATTCTAGGGTAATGAAGCATATTTTAGGCACTACGAGGCCGCTTGCTTGATTACTCAGGTGACAACGGGAACCACCTCGCGGTGCCTTTGTGTTTGTGGTGTCGCGGGTTTAACAACACGAGAGATCACCAAATGCCAAAAGTCATACATTTATCAAATCTAATCAAAATAGTTAGAACTTATTCATTCCTTCATCTTCGCAGTCACTCATCTTTGTCCACTACCTCCACGTCCCTCTCTCGTGGAGGAGTGGCCGGTGGTATTGTAGGGCTTCTTGCTCTCACACTTACTCCTGCCACTATATATAATATATATAACGTTAGCTCTGCCTTTGCTGCAGACATCTCAGATACGAAATCCCTAGATTTTACCGTCATCAGCGAAAAATCTATTGGCATCACTCTTTCTTCTAGTTCCGTTGTTCTCTCTATCCAACCCACCACTGAAGGTAAGTTCGGACGTAGCTCTCTTGATGTTAACGTATCTACCAATAACACTACCGGCTATAATTTAACTATGCAGGCTAGTACTGATACTCTTACTAGAAGCACTCAGGTCAACAACACTACCTACACCATTACTCCTCTTTCCCAATCTATCACTTGTACCTCCGAAACCGATTCTACCTGTACCGGTTGGACTAGCTCTTATGCTAATAATGAGTGGGGTTATCGTATAGATAATGGTGCAACCTATACTTCCATGACCGGTGCCGTTTCTAACGCTGCTACTATTAAAACTACCTCTGCTTCCGCCAATACCAGTAGCACTACCGTTTACTTTGGCGCTAAACTGGACAGTACTATTCCCGTAGGCTCATACGAAGGGGTAACGCTTACTTTCGTCGCCACCACTAACCCAGTGCCACTCGTTATTGGCGACGTAGAATATCTCCAAGACCTCTACGGTATCTCTAACGCAGAGAAAACTACGCTTCTTGCCTCCATGACCGAGAACCAAGCCTACTCCCTAAAAGACAATCGTGACGAACAAAGCTACTACGTCGCCAAACTCGCAGACGACAACATCTGGTTCCTAGATAACCTTCGCCTAAACCTCACGAGCTCTACCGTAAAGACTAACCTTACTCCCGCTACCACGAACGCTAGCGAAACCGCTCTTAACTGTCTAACCGGCAGAGCTTATCGCTGTCGTTCACCATATACTGCTTACCCAGTAATACATGATATGACATTCAGTTATACTGACGCATATTATCGTAATTTTAATAATTATATACGTCCGCCTATATGGGGCAATGGCTCCCATCAATATGGTGTTCTTTATAATTATTGCGCCGCCTCAGCTGGTTCATATTGCTACGCTGAGGGAGCGGGTAGCGGTAACGCTTCCGAAGACATCTGCCCCGCTGGTTGGCGTATGCCTACCCAAGGCGAATGGGGCGACCTTAGGCGCACTATTAACAACAACACCGCCTATAACTCCGCTTCTATCCAGGCTAGGTTGTCCTTGCCCCTCTCTGGCTATTTCCTCAACGGGTCGGTGTACGATCAGAGTTCGCGCGGCCTCTGGTGGTCTTCTACGTGGGCCGATGGAAGCGGTACGTACTACTTCTACGCGGATGCTACGAGTACGGGTGTGACGGACAGCTACGGTCGCTACTGCGGTCTCCCGTTGCGGTGCTTGTTCTCGGCTTCGTAGCCCCGTAGCGCCCGCGTCTTTCCCGCGCTTCCTCGCGGTGTGTTCCCGGAGGGAGCCTCCAGGCCCCCCGCAGAATGCCACAACTCCCTAGCTCCCCCTAGAATCCCCCTATTCATCCGGCTGATAATTCGCTAGCCCATCCACGATATGCTCCAACCTTACCCCCATTGCCGTCGCCACCGCTACCGCTGATGCCATATATGCTACTGCCGTTTCCCCCGGTATAAAAGTCGCCACATTTACCAAATCCCCCCTCACCGACAGCGTTGCTTCCGTTCCGCGCGGGTAAAGTTTTGAACTTAGTATTCTAACGTCCTTCCCTGTTTGTCCAAAATCTAGCGTTTCTCGTTTCCCTTTAAACTCGCTAAACTTCTCGTAATTAATATCGTCATGATTTAGTACCACCACTTCCGGTTGCATCCTGAACAATGTTTTTTCTGACTCAATAAACTCATCTGCCGTCATGTCTTTCAACCCAGACGTCACAAAATTCGTCATCGCCGCCACTTGAACTGGCAATCCATAAAACACATTATCCCTTAACCCCTCCGCTGGTACTGTTACAATCACCACATTCGCCCCCGCTTTCCACGCGTCAGATAAAAACTTATGTAGCATCCCTACCTTAAACGGTTGGTCGCTTGCTAAAACTGCTACCTGTTCTCCGCTCGCTTTCAAAATTTCATGTACAAAATGCGCCACCACTACTTTCCCAGTCGCCCCAGTAATCGCAATCAGTCGCATATCCTTCATCGGATTGCCGTAATATGTCTTAAGCATTCCGGCCTTAATTTTCTGCGCCTTATTTTTTAGCCCACCATTTTTGTTTTTACCTCTAGTGTTCTCGCGCTTTTCCATATCTATATTATATCACATAATCTCCTAATTGAGTAATTTGCAAACCAATGAAACAATCAATTCTTTTTCTTTCGGTTCACTCTCGGCAATTAAAAGCGCAATCGCCGTTAATGCCCTATCTGAAATCTTGGTTTCCCCCCTAGCCGTCAAATGATAATCGTTAATCGTCAAAAACAAAATAAAAAGTAGCGACCCGATCCGCTTATTCCCATCATAAAACGGGTGATCCTTAATTATAAAGTATAATAAATTTGCCGCTTTCGCCGGTACATTTGGATACAATTCTTCCCCATCAAAACTCTGAAAAATCGCCGTTAAATTTCCATCAAACATCTCTCCCCGCTTTTTTCCAAACAACTCCGACCCATGCACGCTCTTTCTAAGCTGCGCAACCGCCGTATTACACATCTCTAACGTTAATTCTTTTCCCTTCTTTGCCCGGTTCATAAACCTCAGGTCAATCCGCCCATCATCATACTCCTTGAGCGTCTGAAAACTTCCCGCATACCGCGAAATCACTTCAAGTACCCCGTTCGCCTCCCCCGCATCCAGCTCACTTCTTGCCGTTAGCCGCCGAATAATTCCCATCATTTCCTCTACGTCGTGCAATTTTTTAATTTCTCGTCGTGCCGCTAACTCACTTAAACGCTTTTCATTCACCGCTACGCCATCTGTCAAATATTTCCTTAGCACGCTCGTTGCCCATACTCTAAATTGCGTCGCCTTTTTTGAATTTACCCGGTATCCCACCGAAATGATCGCATCCAAGTTATACATATTTACTTGATATGTTTTCCCGTCTGCGGCAGTATGTGCATTTTTTGCACATACTCGCCCCGCGTCAAGCTCCTCGTCCTTAAAAATATTTCTTAAATGGCGTCCAATCACCGTTCTATCTACTCCAAACAGCTGCGACATTTGTTCTTGCGTCGCCCAAATCGTTTCCCCATTTGCATCCACATCAAACACCACTTCCCCAGACAGCCCGCGATAAATCTCAATTCGTTTCTCAACATTTTCTTCCGCCATCCCTGTCGCCTCCTTTATTCCTTAATTATAACATAGTTATTATTAAATTCAGTTTTGCCCACTTTTAATGTATAATAAAAATATGAATATTCTAGATTTCGCCATTGGCACCGAACGCCTCGTTGACCCTATGGAAGTTGGCAAGGTACATCATCTTCAAACCAAACTTAACAAACTCCCAATTTGTCTTCAGAAAACAATCGTTAAATCTGCCACTAAAAAAGCTACCAAAATGCCTTTCATTGTAGAACCTTATGCTTTCTTTCTCTTTTATGAGATTCCGAATCCCTCAAAAATTCAAAAATATCTCCCAGATGGTTTTGTTCCGGCGGAGTTCAGTATTTTTGAAGGCGATGAGCCAAAATATTATGGCATTGTCAGTAATTTCCGCATTCATACCAGCGTCTTTTGGGGCGCTCGTTCGGAATTTTACCTTGTCGCTAAAAATCTTCAAACCGGTCTTCTCTCTTGGATTATTATGGACTATATCAGTGATACAATTTCCTATGATGAAAAACATGGTCTTAAATCCCCAGATGTCAAAAACGCTGTTATGACCACCACTTGTGAAGGGGATGTTGTAATTGATATGGCATCTACCGACCGTCAAAAGCTCGTGAAGTGTGTTGCCAACCTTAAAAATGCGGTTATGCGCCCGCTAGATCAAACTCTCTGGATTGAAGGTAATACCTCTATTGCTTATGGTCGCCGCGCTGGTGAACCAGACGCTGATTTATTTTCTCTCACCTTTTTCCCGGAAGAAATGAAACAAGCTCTTGACGTACCATTAAAAGACGTCCGTGATGCAGATGCCTATACTAAATCTGCGCGTCTTGACGCAACTCTCCAAAAAGCCGTTTGTTTCCCTTATGCCCAGCATATGCTCTCAGATGCTCCCGGCCAAGCTACTCATTACGGTTCCGAAGCCGCTCTTCGTGCCGCTGTTTTAAAAGTTGATTTTAAAAAATCAAAAATGCTATAATTATAAGAATATGTCAACTTATCAAATCACCGTCAAAACCGGCAGTTCACAAGAAAAAATTATTGCTGAAGAAAATAATTCTTTTACAGTCTATCTTCGTGCCAAACCACATGATGGCGAGGCAAACGCCGCCTTAATCAAACTTCTCGCGAAACATTTTAACATTCCAAAAACTTCAATCAAAATCACCCGCGGCCAAAAATCTCACATCAAAACGCTTGAATTTTAATCTGCACCTCTTTGGGATCGTATGCAGACTCTCGCAAATCTCGTTCAATTTGTTTCAGATAGCGTTCTTCCTCGGAAAAAATACAACCGCAATATTTTTGCATATACATACCAAGTTCTCTCGCTTTTGCTTGCCCCTCGCGAAATCCTACCCGAAAATCTCGATACAAAAAGTCTACCCCAGAAAGTCTTGCAAATTCTTCACCAACCTCGCGTAGTTCCTCATGTTTCTGATATGGTGAAACTAGAAGCGTTGTCGTAAAACTGTCAAACCCATGTTTTGCCGCATATCGCGCTGTTTCTCCAATTCGTTTCGGATAGCAATAATTAACACAGCGACCAGTAATATCCGAAACTACATTCTTACAAAACTCATCAAGTCCGTATTCCTCGATGAAAATACTTTCTACTCCAATCTTTTTACAATAATCTTTCAAACAATCCCGCCGCGCTTTGTATTCTTGATAAGGATGGATATTTGGATTATACCAAAAAATCGTAGGCTCTATTCCTTCTTTCCTAAGCGCATCTATACAATAAACACTACATGGCGCACAGCAAGTATGCATCAATAATTTCATCCCCCTATTATATCACAAAAAACCACCAGTAATGTGGCGGAAGAGAGAGGATTCGCACCGCAAGGTCCGAATCCGAAAAAAGAGGCTCACTGGAGCCTTGGCGGAAGAGAGAGGATTCGAACCTCCGAACGGGTCAACCCCGTCACACGATTTCGAGTCGTGCGCCTTCAACCACTCGGCCACTCTTCCACTTTCAATTCTACCACATTTTTCCACAATACACAACTTTAATTCATGCCGCGAGTATCATTTTCCTTACTCCACCAAATGTCAAAAATCCAAAAACCCAACAAAAATAATTTTTTAAGCACAACCAAAATCACAAAAAATAAAGAGGCGAAACCGCTTAAGCGCGGGTAGGGGGTTGACTTTTTACATGAGATATGCCTATAATTCCCCATCATTAAAAAGGAGTTTTATGGTAATTAAGAAAATACTACTACACCTTCAAATAATCCTAACAATAATATGTCCAATTGGTATAATTTTTACAAAACCCGCCGCTGCGGATTCATTCCATTACTGTTACGACTTAGAAACATATTTTGTGGAAGGTTACGGTTGGAGCACCGGATTTGCAAGCTCAAAAGATTCCCGTGCCTTCGATGAGGCACTTAATCAAATGCTTTGGGACGAAGAGTCGGGAAGTTTCAAGATTGAATACGCTTTTCGTAGTGAAACGGCTGTAGTTGACTTTCCAACCCGCCCGAACTGGGTGCAAGTCGCTAATATTATCCTTAATCCATTAGAAGCCAACACATTACGAGAAGACATAGATACAGGAGGAGAATATCTGGCAGGTCACGTCAATTATGATGAATACTTTCACAAATGTCCAAACACAAAATACATCATCGCCGGTTTTGGCATGGGCGCCGCAAAAGCCAGACGCGCCTTGGAACATATTAACCCAGATAAAGTTCTCTACGTAGCATTATTTAGTGACCCCACATTGTATTTACCAGAAGGTAAAGGTCTTATCCCAGATGCATGCTTAGGAAAAAACTTATCAGATTATCGTATGTATGTACCAAATTGTTACACTCACGACGGCGTCTTGGGCGGCTCTGACCCATACGTCCCAGCAGGCTACGAAGGCAAATTGGGTACATGGTGCAATAAGGATGATATGTTCTGCGGCTCTGGTATTTCAATGCAAGGTAATTCTCGCTACGAAGAAGATGGCATCTACGAAGACGCCGCAAAAGTGATTTATAGTAAAGTTAGACAAGCTTATAATCTTGAACGCGTTTACTCAATCCATGATACCGCTATCATGATTGATTCGACCGCCTCGATGGGCTCTTTAATTAAAAAATACAAGAGTGAGGCCATGAATCTCGCAAAAAGAACATTAGAAACCGGGGGACGCATTGCACTTTACGATTATCGTGACTATGCGGATCCATATTATCCTCTGCAGTATTGTAGTTTTGAAACGTGTACACTCCAAAAAATTCAAGAAAGCCTAGACAGTATCACTGCAGACGGCGGCGGAGATAATCCAGAATCCGTACTCTGGTCTGCTAAAATCATCATGAATGATTTGAATTGGCGAAGAGGCGCAACTAAATCGCTTGTCATTCTCACCGACGATGAGTACCATGACCCAGACCTAGACGGAACTACGCGTGCGGACATTGTGAAATTAAGCAAGCAGATCGACCCAGTAAACATATATGTCATCACCCCACCTTTCTTCATGGATGGATATTCTGCGCTTACTTCCGAAACAGGCGGCATAGTAGCCTCGTCCACCGATGATATATCGCTTGTTACTACGACGATCATGGAAAGATACGACAGCTTACCAAGAGTAGAGGAATCCGAAGCAGAATCAGAAGGCGACGTTAGTGATGTTGAGCTTATTAAATCTTTGCTAGCCAGGAATGCGCAATCAACCAATACCGATTCCAGTATTGTTGCCGATAACAATAGTAGCATTAATACTAAAACGACTCAAACTATCAAAAAAGTTGAAGCAACCAAAACAATTGAAGTAGCCAACACAGTCGAAACGAACAAGGCGATTGAAAACCCTGAAGTATTACTAACCATCCCAAAAGCTCCAGACACCGGCAGGCGATAATATACAAAAATATACAAAAAATCTTAAAAATATGTTATAATACTATTGTCACCCTCGTTAAGGTGATGCTCATTTAATTTCTAGGTGGATGTTTCTTAAACTAAGCATCCACATTTGCGCCCAAGAACCCTAAAGGTTCGCGGGCGAACTCAGTATGTGCCCGTAGCTCAGCTGGATAGAGCGTTTGCTTGCGGAGCAAAAGGTCGTAGGTTCGAATCCTGTCGGGCATACCAAACAAAGACCCCATAAGGTCTTTTTTGTTGTTAAACCTAAAACTCTTTAATTATGATATAATAAAACTATGGAATGGGACAAAGTTACCGACATTATTCTCGTCACCGCTTTTGCGGTACTCGGCGTCCTTGCTATGTTCGGCCTTTATCAGTGGATTTCCCGAAAATCCCTCAAGGCTGTTGATAAATCTCTTACTGCCTTTTTCCCTACCCTCGCCGTCATGACGATAATCTATCTCATTTTCGATAAATTCCTCATTTTAAGCACTCGCCCAGATGGTTCTGGCAAGCCAAGTTTCCCCTCCTCGCATACCATGGTAGTTGGGACAATTTTCTTCTGCACCATGCTCGCTCTTCCCCACTATGTCAAAAATAAACCGCTCCTGATTATTCTTGACCTCATTATGCTTGCCCTTATCGCCCTTACTGCCACCGGCCGCATTCTAGCAAATAAACATTGGCCCATGGACGTTGCCTGCGGTCTTGTTTTTGCCGCCATCCTTGCTGGCCTCTATTATTTAATTAGTAAAAAAAAGGAGCAAAAATGAGTAGTATTTTCACTAAAATCATCAACGGCGAAATACCGTCCTACAAAATCTACGAAGATGATAAGACTTTGGCTTTTCTTGACATCCACCCAGAAACCAAATTCCACACTCTTGTTATCCCCAAGAAGGAAGTTGACAAAATTTACGATTTAAGTGACGAAGATTATACCGCTCTTATGCTTACCGCAAAAAAAATAGCAAAGCATATGGAAAACATTACCGGTCGCCGTACTCTCTGGAAGATCATCGGCACCGATGTTCCTCATGCTCATGTCCATTTAATGCCTCAAGATGACGATTGGCAGTACGGCAGAACGCTTGAACTCACCTCTGAAGAATTTGAAAAACTCCGTCAAACCTTAGCGTACCATGCCTAAAATCGCCATCAACCTCCAACCCTATTTACTTTTATGGGTAAATATGGTATAATATATACAATGCGTAAAGCATAGCAATTTAAGAAAGGATGTGATTTTCTTGGCAAAACATAAGCCAAAGAAAAAGAATAAGAATAAGTCCCAAATCGCTCCCAAATTCGCCAAGTTTAAAGACACCGAACCATATCGTGCCATAGCGAGCGTTGTTAGTCCAGTTAAGTTTTTTGGCTCTGCTCCCAAAATGGAACATATCATGCGAAGCGCCTATGAGGCCAAAATGCCCGTTAGTAAGTTTATTGAGTATCATGCCGGCGAACTTATAGAAGAAGTCAGTCCGCGTGGCATTGCCTCAGCAATTTCCCTTGTCTCCGCTTTTGGCTTCTTTAAGGAATGGTGTGCCACCCAGCAGACTTATCGTTTTAGTGACCAACTTATCGATGAGTTTCGCTCCGCCGACTTAGATGCCTTTGATTTTACTCAGACCCATTTACCGTTCCCCTGTATTTATATTAACCTGAACAACTATCTTAAAAATCCTACGCAAATTGCTGGTCTGCTCGTTCATACAGGAAAAACCGGGATTGAGTCAGTTTTCTTCAATGCGGGAAAAATTACATTTGGCATGATTGGGGAAAATTTACGCGAAGCTTTAAAGCAAAAAGGAGACGCAAAGGACCGAGAGTTTACCCTAGTTGCTTGCGCCGCAGTTGAGTATCTGATTTTAAATCCCAACCTCGCAAAAAAGCATACTAGCAAAAAGGTCAGCGTCGGCTCACTCAATGATGAATCGGAGCCGTCTGCTAGCACCAAAATTTCTCCGACCGATTGGGATGTTTCTGCTCGCTTTGTTTCAGAAGCCAAAGCAGAGCTAGTCCCGCTCGGCGACCTTGTCCCACCCAGCCAACGTACGGAAGTGCCAATTTATAAAACTAAAGGCACACACGCTTCCCCGCGCGAGCATGAGCGTAAGGAGCATTATCGTACCTATTGGACCGGTCCAGGTCGGACAATTCCTGTGCGTAAACTAATTAAGCAAACCACTATCAATAAGGGTAAATCCAAAAAGGCCAAACTCCCCGAAGTAATTCGCCTAGTCAACTAATTATCGCATCCTAAACGCTCCTTTTAAAAAGGAGCGTTTTTTATTTTCTAACCTACCTCCCCGACACCCTCAGCGCCGTTTCAGCCTTTATTTCCCTTTTAAAAAGTGCTATAATGAAAATAATAAATAGAGTTAAGAGGACATCAATATGAAATTTTCATCGAGCTATGAGCCAAGCCAATTTGAACCCGACATCTACGCCGCGTGGGAAACCTCCGGCGCCTTCAAGCCTAGCGTACCTACGGTTCCTGTTGACAATAACAGTGATGGTATCGATGACAGATTTGAAGACCTTTTAGCATCTCGCAATACCTACTCTATCGTCATGCCGCCTCCCAACGCCAACGGTAATCTCCATATCGGTCATGGTCTTACCATTGCCCTCGAAGACTCACTTACTCGTTTTTATCGCTTAAACGGTAAATCCACTTGGTATATCCCTGGTGCCGATCACGCCGGTTTCGAAACCTGGGTAGTTTATGAAAAAAATCTCGAAAAAGACGGCCATACTCGTTTTGAATATGATCGTGATACTCTTTACGCTCGCGTTTGGGATTTTGTCGAGATGCAACGTGGTAATATGGAGCTTCAACTCCGCGCTCTCGGCGCCTCATGCTCTTGGCAAGACCTTACTTTCACCCTTGACGAAAACGTCGTTGACCGCGTCTATACTACTTTTGAAAAAATGTGGAACGACGGTCTAATCTACCGCGGCGAAAAGCTCGTCAATTTCTGCCCGAAGCATCAAACTGCCTTTGCCGACATCGAAGTTGAACACAAAGATGAAAAAGGCACCCTCTGGGAAATCGAGTACAAATTAACGGAAGAAGTCACAAAATCCTCTTCTGAGGAATCTGTCGGAGGTTACGACCGAGACAGAAGGAGCGCGCCACCCGTAACGACGGGCTGGCGCGACTCCGTGTCCGAAGAAGATGGATTTGTGACTTCTCTTATTGTTTCTACTACTCGCCCAGAAACCTTGTTCGGCGACGCTGCTGTCGCAGTCAACCCCGACGACAAACGCTATAAACATCTCATCGGCAAAACCGTTCATCTCCCTCTCACTGATCGCGAAATCCCAATCATCGCCGACGAGCACGCTGATATGGAATATGGCACCGGCGCGGTGAAAATTACTCCAGCCCATGATTTCGACGACTTTGAAGTCGGCGAGCGCCATAATTTGCCGCGGATTAAGGTCATCTCCGAAGACGGTAAAATGATTAACGTACCAGAACAATACGAAGGTCTAACTACCGAAGAATGTCGCAGGCAGGTTCTTAAAGATTTAAAAGAGCAAGGTTTACTCATCGGCGAGAAAAAAATTGTTCATTCCGTCGCCCATTGTTACAAATGTGGTACCGTTCTCGAACCAACTCTGAAAGAACAATGGTTCGTGGATGTTAAAACCCTCGCGGCCGATGCGATTAAGCATCTTGAACAAGGTGAAATCGTTTTCCATCCAGAAAACAAGCAAAAAGTCCTCATCAATTATCTCAAAAACCTCAAAGATTGGAACATCTCTCGCCAAATCCCTTGGGGTATCGCAATCCCAATGTTTAGAAGGGTGACGCCAGAGGCTACCGACGAACCCGAATGGATTTTCGACCGTCGCACCAATCTCAAAACCATCGAAAAATCTGGCGTTACTTATGTTCGCGATGAGGATACTTTCGACACTTGGTTCTCATCTAGTCATTGGCCAATTGTCTGTACCGATTGGTCCGAGGAAAATTCTACTCCATATTATCCACTCAACGTTATGGAAACGGGTGCTGACATTCTCTTTGCCTGGGTCGCTCGTATGATTATGATGGGGCTTTACGTCACCAAGGAAGTTCCGTTTAAAGAAGTATATCTTCATGGTCTTGTTCTCGATGCTCATGGCCAAAAAATGAGTAAGTCCAAAGGTAATGTCCTAAATCCAATGGATCTCGTTACAAAATATGGCTCTGACGCCTTCCGGCTAGGCATTTTAAGAGGTCGCTCC
Source organism: uncultured Candidatus Saccharibacteria bacterium (assembly GCA_964433705.1). Lineage (GTDB taxonomy): Bacteria > Patescibacteriota > Saccharimonadia > Saccharimonadales > Saccharimonadaceae > Nanosyncoccus. The sequence continues at coordinate 14,975 of CAYSSH010000010.1, forward strand.
GCTGGTATGAACCAAGCCTTCTCTGAAAATTCTGTCATTATGGGTCGCAACCTCTGTAACAAACTTTGGAACATCTCCCGTCTCATTCAATCTATCGTCGATGAAGACGGTGAAGAATCAGAAATAAGTATTTCTGATTCTTACACTACCCTCAATCAAGGCGAAGACTGGATTTGTCGCGAAATCAACCAATGTCTAGAAGCCGTTGCGTCCGATATGGTAAACTACCGCTTCTCTGAGGCTGTCGAATCTCTATATAGCACCATCTGGGACGAATACGCTGACTGGTTTCTCGAATCTCAAAAAATTTACCGCAATGTCCCGCTCCTTAAAACTACTCTTGAAACTCTCCTCGTTGCCCTCCATCCCTTTGCGCCTTTCGTTACCGAAGCCATTTGGCAGAATTTAAGCTGGACAGACGGCTTCATTATCAACCAAAAATGGCCCTGTGAGCTCATATACGACCCAATAAGCGCAAGCAATTTTGATAGACTTATAACAGTCGTGTCAGAGGTCAGAGGCACCTTGCAGAGCCTCCCAGGCGTAAATAACGCGAAAAAATACGACCTACTATACGATAACGATTCCCTGGTCGAGGATAACCTTCTCTTAATTAAGACTTTAACAAGAGTCCCCGCAGTCACGCCCCTAAACGGTGCTCCAAGGGGTCTTCGCCTCGCTCTCGCAAATCATGAACTTTATCTCGATGTTCCAGAAAAGGTTGTTAAAGATTATAAAGACGCCCTGACCGATAAGATTCTCTCTGTTGGTCGTGAGCTGGATGCGCTCAATGCCCGTATGATGAACCCAAATTATGTCGATAAAGCCCCAGCCCATCTCGTTAAAGAAACCCGCGATTTGATTAAAGAAAAAACCGACCTCATTTCCCGTCTCAAATCCCAGCTCGAACTTATCTAAACGTCCTAGACCTTGACTTTTTACTAAACTTATGCTATAATGATAGTAAGTCTTGCTTTTTGCAAGTTTACAAAATGTACCTTAAAATTGTATTATTTTTGGAGAAAGGAGCGTCCCTATGTTATTCCTTAAAAACCTCTTCAGAAGCGAGCCAAAGCGACTGCGAGAGATGACGAAGTCCCAGTTTGGCAATTATCCCAAGCGGCTTTTAAGGCCCCAAAAGACCTTAAAAATTACCACTCCTACCCCTATCGCCGGCATCAATTATGATGAATTCGCGATTCTCTACCCGACCCTGTCCCACCTCGAAGGAACTCTTCTCGAAGAAACCATTACTTCCCTGGCGTTTTTGGAAAAAATCCGTCAGAGCAGCGAAGAGGATCTTCACGAATTTTTCCTTCACATCCTCCATCGTGAGCAATTCGCAGGCATATCGGACAACGAAATTGCAACCTGGGAAACGATTAAAGACCTGACCAAGCATTTTAGCGAGCTTGGTGACGCCAAACTTGCCTATCTGTTAGGCCGTTCCATCGTTACAAGAAACTACAGCTATACCGCACATGCTCGCAGCCTCGTTGAGTCAGTCGGCACCCAGATGGTCCCTGCTTATGGTCCGGAAAGAGTATTCGAATCTCTCATTGAGCACAAGATGATTCCGGAACAGCAGCGGGCTGAAACTAAGGATGAAGAAGTCTCGATGCGGGATCTTGCCAACCTCGGCGTCGATTTTGACCAGCTGATTTTAGGCGAATTGCCCATTGGCACTATTGACACCTTTTTCGGCAAGCGCACCAAGACCGACCGTTTTCTTATGATTACCTTAAGTTTACTGCGCACTTTGGCGCGCACCGATTATGTCAGTGGCATTACTCCGACCGAGGCTACGCTGGCGCGCTATAATCGCCTCTACGATTATATCGACGAGCCGCGCATCAGCGAGCAGTTTTACCGTTCCGAGCTGGCAAGTTGCAATATTAGCGGACGCAAAAAAGAACATCTCTTTGCCGCCACGCGCCTCAATCTGATGCTCGGCCAATCCCCCGCCTATATCCCCTTTATCGCCGAATACCTGAAAACCGCTCATCCCGCTTACGAAAGTATTATCGGTGAGCTACTGATGACCGGAGTTAAAGAGGAAATGGATAACAAAGTGGCAATAATTCCCCACCAGATGTCCAGCGTTTTGCGCTCCTACCGCCAGTGGCTCGTGAATCATGGCTACGACGACACCTACGGTCTTTACACCCTGCGTGCTTCTCTCGATGCGCTTCAGGACACCATCGTCCTCAGCCGTCTTGACATCACTGAGGACGAACAGATTTCGCATATGCCGTTCTATGCGGTGGACTTGTCCGCCGAAATTCTCCCAAAATACGCAATCGATTCAAAATGGCGCTCTTAAGGCGCCATTTTTTAATCTAATTTTTCTTGTTGAACCGCTCTAAATTAAACATCGGCGTTCCCTTTTCCGCATCAATAATTCCCTGCGCCTCCCTAACGAGTTTCGCCAATTTTTTTTCTGTACTCGCCGAACCTACATGTACGGTTTTTACAACC
>CAYSSH010000011.1:0-15696 GCA_964433705.1 uncultured Candidatus Saccharibacteria bacterium
GTCCGTAGGAATGGTACTAGCATTTGTGTTTTTGATTGTGATACTTCTCGTCACTGATCTTTTAGTGATATTTCTTAATTTTGATCTTTCCGGAGGTGAGATGGGAGAGGCGGATGATAGAGAAAACGTAGTAGAAGAGGTCGTAGTGGATGATGATGCTTTAGACGATGAGACTCAAGAAGAAGTTTTGCCGCCGGTACAAGATACTCTGAAAATTAATTTTCAACCGGTGATAGATGAATTTGTGGCGACGAGCGGAGGCAAGGTTGGAGTGGTGATTTATGATGTAGAACTTGATAAAATTGTGGGGAGCTACGACGCGGATGAGAAGTTTCAAACAGCTTCACTGTATAAGTTGTTCCCGGTTTATGAAGGGTATTTAAGGGTCGCCACTGGGGAATGGGATGGTGATGAGATAATTGTAAACGGTAAAACGGTTTTAGAATGTCTAGATTTAGCAATTCGCGAATCAAATTCACCTTGCGCGGAATCATTACATCGGTTGATTGGCTATGATATGATGGACGAGATTGTGGCAAGTAAGTTTGGGATTAATAATCTTTCGGTGCGTAGTTTACTAGCAACACCGACACAAATTCTCGATATGATGAAGATTTATTATCGGCATAGTGAGATTTCTGATGACGTATTGGTTTCGAGGATGCTTGATTCTTTTCTAAATCAACCGCGGACGATTTACAATTGGCGACAAGGATTACCTAGCGGTTTTTCTGAGAATGTAGCAGTTTATAACAAAGTCGGTTGGGATTATCGCATAGACGAAGAAAATGAAGAAGGGGAAGTGATTAGAGGACATTGGGAGATTTACAATGATGCGGCGATTGTTGATTTCGTAGAAGATGAACGGGAATTTATTATTATAGTAATGACTAACAATGTGCCATATCAGAAGATTAGAACTTTTGCGACTAATTTTGAAAATTACTATAATGAATCAAAAAACTCCGCTTTTTCTAGCGGAGTTTCAGATTAGCGCATACGTTGCATCATGTTGTTGGGGTTGGCATTATTATTTCCGACCGTCGTAACGGTTGACGATATGGTGAAGGAGGTATATTCTGTGCCATTTAGATAAATGGTATAGGTGTTACCGGTTTTGAATGCAGGGTCGCCAACGGCGATGTGATTAAATGACTTAGCAGAGGTATGAGAGATGATACTATTCCCAGATGAGTCTTTAATGTCTATTTTGGTACCTGCAGCGTAGTTGGAGCTAAGATAAATGCTAACATTATTAACCGCGGAATTATTGCCTAAGGTTTCTGCCATACCGGAAGCGCCAACGGCGATGACTGAGCCACCATTTTGCGTGATAGAGACACCAGCATCAAGGGCGCCGTTGCCGTTATTGGTTGGACCATCGACCGCAACTTCACCGCCGTTAATAATTAGGTAGCCGTTACTATCCAGGCCGTCGCCTGCGGAGTTAACATAGACTTTGCCGCCGTTAATAGTAAGGGTGCAGTCGGTATTAGCATCAAAAGCACCGGCGCCTGGACGGTTAGTCGCGGAGGCATCAGCGCCACCGCCAGCATTGAACCCGTCGTCAGAAGCGGTAACGGAAATAGTACCATTATTGATAGTAATCGCCTGCGCTTCGACACCCTCATAACTTTTAGTGATGGCAATTTCCCCATTGTCCACAATTAATTCTTTATCGGCATGGATACCATCATCGCCAGAGGTTAAGGTGAAATTGCCTCCTTCGATACCAATGTAGTTATTGGAATGGATAGAATCGTCAGTTGAGTTAATGGTAAAGTTGCCAGCGTAGATTAATATACTATTTATCGCCTTAACACCTTTAGCGCCAGAATTGAGGGTGAAAGTTCCTTTCTCAATCAAAACGAAACCTTTGCCGGATGTAGTTTCATTGGTTGACTTAATCGCATCGGCGCCAGATTTAATAGTAAAACTGCCATCCATAATATAAACGGAGTCCTTACCACGAACGCCATCGTCTGTGGCGGTAATATTATAAGTTCCGGCGATAAATTTCAGATCATCTTTGGCGACGATGCCATCCTGATAATTACTGGTGAGATTTAAAGTACCGGTGCCACTAAAGGTTAGGTCGGCTTTTGAATAGATTGCGCCGGTGACATCCTCATCGTAATCTCCAGAGTAGGTCGCGCCGTCTTGTAAGGTGCTTTCGCCGACAAGTTCAATTACCAAATCATCAGCGTTGTAGCAGGAAATAGCAGGGCCGTTCGAGTTGTTGATTGTTACGTTGTCAAGAATTAACCTAACAACACCATCCCCAGCATTAATTATAATCGGTTGACTAGATGATCCGGTGATGTGATAAGTACCGGAGCCTGTAATCGTGTAGGATTCATTAGTTAAAGCAACGTCGTAAGTATTGTAGCGTTCCCAATTGATTTTTTGGTCGCCGTTGTCCGTCGTGATGGTATTTTCTACGACTGCGATATCGCCGCTACTATTTTGATTCATATTAATCACGACGGCGGCAGCGAGAGCGGCGACCGCTATGCCGCCCACGATAAACCATTTATAGTTTTGATTTTTCATTAGATCTCCTCCTCACAGCAAGGTTCCGACAAAAGAACCTTCAAATTCATATTTTTAACGCGTATTTCATCAAGAAATGCTTTTTCTTTAACGCCATTTCTAATTCGTACATCATAGGTGAGTTTATATAAACTGCCCATATTCATTGTTTTCATACGAACGAGGCGATGCGATGAAGTGTATTTTTGGAAGACTTCATCGAAGACTTCCTCATAATCCAAATCTTCTGGGATGACAATTTTGAGGACGCGTTCTTTACGGTTGGGTTCTAGCAAATGAGTATAGGACAAGATGATATCGGCAACTATATATATAATAGTAATAACGACAGCGAACAAAATATGTCCCATACCGCACGCCAGACCAATCATCATGGCGGCAAAGACGGAAGTCAGATCTTTGGCACGTCCTGGGATGGACCGGAAACGGATAAGTGAAAAGGCACCGAGAATAGCGATGGAAGTGCCGAGGTTGCCGTTAATCATAATCATTACAGCCATAACGAGGACAGGCAAAAGCGCAAGAGCCAGCATCATTCCTTTGGTGGTCTGCGTGGTTTTCGAGTGAGCAATGGAGAGTGCGATACCAAGCACTAGCGCGACGCCTGCCGCGATTAAGGCCGTTGATATCTCCAGCCCGGTTGTACTATAATCAAATATACTATTAAACATTTTTTTCCTTTCTTTAATTATTATTAGTAGATTATAATTGATTATGTCTGATGTATTTTTTCATAGATCCTCCCGATTTTACTAAACTGCTGTGGGTAAATATGGCGAGCTGATAAGGCTTTGACAAGCCACAACGGCATATAACCATGTGCTTTAATTTCCATGATAATTTTGGGTTCTTTTTTAAAATAATATTGGTCCGATGATTTTTTCTCAAAAGATAAATCATAGTCACGATATTTTAAATCTTTATCAAACGTAATGCGTAGGCCAGAATCACCAACATAACTCTCACGAGTATAATAAACTAAAACCCGCGGTTTTAAATTAAAATGATTCATAATATAATCAATTTCACTAGCGATTTGCAGATCGGCTGTCGTTTCCATCTCTTTTCTCGCTAAGGATAAGGCAGTTTGACGACCGGAAATAAACTCTTCGTAATCTTGGTGCGTAATTAAAATGCGTCGTTTATATCCGGTATTGATTGAAGAATCTACGTCATCGTCATCAAGAACTTCGTTGCGGTATGCTAGGCCTAAGATTTTAGTTTTGATTTCGAGAAAAACTTTGTCGTAGCCGGCATAACTTCTGGCGCGGAACTTTTCTTTGAACAAGGGTCGATCATTCGACTGAATGATTAAATCATAGTTGTCATTATCAAAATAGATGTTCTCGACTTCAGAATGATAATAATTGTCCTTTTTCATATTTCGGTTAATGAGCGTTAGCAGATATTTCTCATCATCTGTCGTAATGAGATACTTCTTTTCAACTCGTTCGAATATCTTTTCGTTCATATTTATATTTTATCGCAGAAACCTTAAAAAACCTTAAAAATTTTTAATACTCTAATTTGAATTTGGTGATTTTATTTGAGGTGACGGTAATTTTCCAATGATTTCGATCAGCGAGGGATTTGGCGATGGATAAGCCGAGTCCAACACCTTCTGCAGTTTTGTCTTGTTGATAAAATCGGTCAAAAATGTGATTAATCGCGTCTTGGCTGATGGTCTTGCCATCATTTTCTACAACCAGTTCGTGTTGAGTTGCGCGAACGGATACTTTTTGGTTAGAGTATTTAATAGCATTATCCATAAGTATTGATAGAATTTGAATAAAGTCATCGCTGGCGATTTTAATGTTGGTCGGTAGATCGATGTTTTTAATAAATTTCTTGTTTTTCAGACGTGGCTCAAAACTCTCCAAAGTATTTTCGACTTTTGATTTTAAATTAGTTTCCGTAACTTGTGAGTCTGTCATCAAATCAGTACGAGCCAGGGTTAGTAGTTCTGAATTTAAAGCAGCAAGTTTAGCGGCTTCTTTTTCGACGTTCTTAATCCATTTATTATCGGTGATATCGGCGGCTTCGAGATTAGCAGAAATGGCAGCAAGTGGAGTTTTAATCTCGTGAGAAGCGTTGGCGATGAAGATTTTTTGCGATTCATACGCTTCGCGAACTGGTTTAATAGCCTCATCTGCCATGATAAAAGAAATGATAGCAACGGCAATCTCAATAGCAATTCCGGAAGTGATTAACATAATGAGAAGATTATTTGCGGCGGCCTGCTTCTCATTTTTGATACTGATATTAATAGCATCCTCCATTTCGTCAGTATAGAGATTTAGCATTGTATCTGGGAGAGGCGGACGATTGTTGGCGTTGTGGGTGGTGATGAGATAAATCATGGAAAATGCTGCGAAGATAACGAGCGTGGTGATGCCGAGATTGATTAGAATAAGTTTGTTACGAAGTTTTTTAAACATAGACTAGTTTATATCCTAAATTGCGAATGGTTTTAATTTGAGCATGGTTAGAGAGTTTTTGGATTTTTTTGCGAAGATAACTAATATAGACTTCGACGTAGTTTTCTTCAAATTCTGATTCGACGCCCCAAACGTGCGCGAGAATTTGCTGTTTAGTGATAGCGACGTCTGGGCTTTTGACCAGCATTTCGAAGATTTCAGCTTCTTTATCGGTTAGAGGTTCGCCGTTAAGTGTGCGATTATCGCGGTCATAGGTCAAGTCTTCAAAAACAGTTTCATGCTTTTCAACAAGTTCAGGGCGACGCGTAACGGCGTTAATTCTTGCAATAAGTTCGGCGGTTTTAAAAGGTTTTGCGAGATAGTCGTCAGCACCAAGTTCCAACCCTTTAATTTTGTCTTCAACTTCGCTTAGGGCGGAAAGCATGATGACTGGAGTTTTAATGCCGCAAGCGCGAATGGTTTGTAGAATTTCAAGGCCAGATAAGTGCGGGAGCATAATATCAAGCACGATGCAATCGTAATTTGGTTTTAGGGCAAGATTTAAACCATCGTCGCCATTATCGACCCAATCGACTAAAATTTTATTTTTCTTCAATAGATGTATCACCGCTTCGGCGAGATATTTTTCATCTTCAACATATAATATTCTCATACTTTTATGATAGCATAGAAACCTTAAAAAACCTTAAAAAAGCTTAAAAAGTGAAAGTTGTGATATAATTTAAAATATATGCTTGAACTTAGAGGTGTAACGAAAGTCTATGAAACTGGTGGGCTGAAACATAAGGCGCTTGATAAGGTGTCCATTAATTTTCGGGAATCTGAGTTTGCGGCAATTTTAGGTCCTTCGGGTTCTGGAAAGACGACACTACTTAATATTATTGGCGGGTTGGACCATTATACTTCTGGTGACTTGAAGATTAACGAAATTTCGACGAAAAATTTTCGTGATAAGGATTGGGATGCGTATCGGAATCATCGGATTGGATTTGTTTTTCAGTCTTATAATTTAATTCCACATCAGACAGTACTGTCCAATGTAAGGCTCGCTTTGACGCTTTCTGGTATTTCAAAGCGCGAGGCGATTGCGCGGGCGAAAAAGGCGCTTTCCGATGTGGGCTTAAAAGATCAAATTAATAAGCGGCCAAATCAACTTTCTGGCGGACAGATGCAAAGAGTAGCGATCGCGCGGGCGCTGGTAAACGACCCGGATATTTTGCTAGCCGACGAGCCGACTGGAGCGCTTGACTCGGAAACTAGCGTACAGATTATGGAGCTTCTTAAGGAAATTTCCAAAAAGAAGTTGGTGATTATGGTCACGCACAATCCGGAACTAGCGAGCGAATACGCGACAAGAATTATTAATTTGAAAGATGGGAAGATTACTTCGGATAGTGATGTGTACGATGGAAAAATTCGAACGAATTTAAACGAGAAAGAAGCAGCGCATCGAAAAAAGAAAACTAGAATGTCGTTTTTGACCGCGCTGGCGTTGTCTTTAAATAATCTATTGACGAAAAAGGGAAGAACAGTTTTAGTGGCGTTCGCTGGGTCGATTGGAATTATCGGGATCGCGCTGATTCTGGCGGTCTCGACTGGTTTTCAAGCTTATATTGACTCGATCGAGGAAGACACGCTGACGTCTTATCCATTAGCAATTATGCGGGAGGCGGCCGATGTGACTTCGGTGCTTCTTAATAATGTAATGGGGGAAGGCGGGGAGGTGGATGGAAAAATTCACGAAAACCAGGTACTTACTTCTGTACTGGGCGATGTGACGCAAAATGATTTGAAGGATTTTATGAATTATCTTGATTCTCATGAAGATGACGTGAAAGGAGATTTAAGGCTAATTGAGAAGGAATATAGCGTTGAACCGTTAATATATGCGATTGATGCGACTGGGGAGCTTGCAAAACTTAATCCGAATAATCTGTTTTCGTCGGTAATTGGCGGGTCGAGTTTGATTAGCTCCTATACTTCGGTTTATCAGCAATATGCGCGTGAGAATATGGTGGAGGATTTTCGGATTCTAAGTGGCCGTTTGCCAGAGAAGTATAATGAAGTAGTGGTGGTTTTGGCGCGCGAAGGTGAGATTGGAGATCTTTTGACGTATTCTTTAGGGCTTCATGACACAGATGAATTAAATGAGATTATCACAAAATTAATTGATGGCGAACCGGCGACGATTAAAAATGAGCCTTTAGTTTTGGAGTATGATGACTTGATGGAGCTAGAGTTAAAAATGTTATATGCGACAGATTTATATAAGTATAATTCAACATATAATATATATGAAGATATGAGTGGGGACGAAGATTATATGCTGGAGCTTTACAGGAAAGCGGAGGAGATTAATATTGTGGGCGTAGTAACGCCGCGAGATAATTTGGTATCAACTTCTGGGGTGGCATATTTACCGGAGCTTACGACGCATATCATTGACAAGTCGCGAGAAGCGGAAATTGTAAAAAAGCAGCTGGAGAATCCAGAGGTCGATGTGTTTTCAGATGTGAGGTTTGGCGAGGAGGGAAATGATTTCAATTTTTCGTTTGGCGATTTAGTTAGTGTTGATTCGGCAAAATTGGCTTCGGCAATACAAGTGAATATTGACCAAAATGCAGTTTCGGCAAAGACCGCAGAATATATGGAAGAAATTGCGGGAGAAATATCGGCGGACATAGAACCGACGCAAGTAGCGCTGATGGAAAGAATGAATAATTTAGTTGATGTTTTACTTGGTGAAATCGTTGGCGAGAATGAAATTGGCGGAACTTTTAAGTATGCGGAGATTCCTGTTTTGGTTGAGACGGCAGTTAACAAATTTGATTGGACGGAATTTGGGGAACAATACTTGCTTGGTGCTGAGCAGTTCAGGGCTGTTTATGGTGGGATTTTGAGTGGGATGCTTGATGGATATGCAAGGAGTTATGCAGAGCAAATGACGCAATATAACCCTGATTTTGATTTGAATACGGACGTAATCATGTTGCCTATGGCTGCGGCGGAAAGTTTAAAAAATGAGCTGTTAAAATCGGCCGAGGTGGTTGGGACATTTGAAACACTAGCGATTAAAATTACTGAGTTTACGATGCAAAAAGCAATAGCGGAAAAAGTAATGGGGCTAACTTCTTATCTCACGACAACTTTTGCGGAAGGATTTGGAATTGACCAGGAAGCGCTGCTCGGGGCTTTTTCATTAAAATTTTCGCAAGACGAATTAACGAGAGTAGTTTCGGCGATGTTTACTGAAACGAAAGCAACACTAGCGTCAAATTTGATCAAGTTGGGCTATCAGGATTTGGATGAGCCGACACAAATTTCGTTCTATTTTAATTCTTTTGATGGGAAAACGGATTTTATAAACTTTATTGATCATTACAACGATTTAATGCGAGAATATAAGCAAGATGAGAAAATAATTGAATATACGGATGCGACGGGGATTTTGATGTCGTCGGTGAAGACCATTGTTGATGCGGTATCGTATGTATTAATTGCGTTTGTGTCAATTTCACTTGTTGTTTCATCGATAATGATTGGTATAATTACATATATTTCGGTCTACGAGCGGACGAAGGAGATCGGGATTCTTAGGGCGATTGGGGCATCGAAACGAAATATCTCGTCGATATTTAATGCGGAGACGTTTATTGTCGGGTTGCTTGCTGGTTTGTTTGGGATTGGAATTTCATATTTGATTATTCCGATCATCAATTTTGTGTTGCATTTGTTTACGGGCGATATTCCTTTGAATGCGCAGCTTTACCCGATTTCGGCAATCATTTTGATTACGATTTCGGTGGGGCTAACGCTTATTGGTGGAATTATCCCAGCGTCTGCGGCATCGAAAAAAGATCCGGTTGAGGCTTTGAGAAGCGAATAAGTTAATATAGTCTTGGTTTTTTGAGGTTCTTATGATATAATATATATGTACTGAATGTACCGTTGGGGATTCGCCAAGCGGTAAGGCAGTGGGTTCTGGTCCCACCATTCGGGGGTTCGAATCCCTCATCCCCAGCCACGAGAATCTGTAACAAAACGAGACGAAAAAGCGAAGCTTTTTCTAAGATTATGAATGAAGTTAAAAACTGAGAGCTTGCTCTCATGTTTTTTATTTCATGAGTAATCGTGAGAAATGTAGTTTCTCGTCTCGTTGGTTAACGATTATCTGGCTCGCTGGGGATAAAGGGATAATACATCCCTCATCCCCAGCCACGTCTTGACGGACTTTTTTGTTATGTTTTCATTCCTAGAGATAATATGATATAATGAAAGCGGCGAAGTGGATTGGACCACCACTTTGTACTTTTATAATTGGAGGTTAGGAATCATGGTTATGGTCTATTATTCGACCTTCACCGTTATCGCGTTTGCCTTTTTCCTAATCGGTCGTAACTTCATTGATCTCAAGAATCATAATGAAGGTACCGAGCTGATGGTGGAACGAGCGGCGATTATTCGGTCGGGGGCACAGGCTTTTCTTCGAAGGGAAGACAGGGCAATCTTGGTCGTGGTTGGATGCGTGGCCACTTCCTACACACTTTTGATCGAGACTTGGGCGGGGGTAGCGCTCCTCTTTGGGGCGATGCTGTCGCGAATGGCAGTCGGAATTGGCATGAGCGGTGGAACTTACGGCAACGTGAGAACTACTAATGCGGCCCGAGTGACCGGCGCGATTTCTAGGACTATTCGTATCGCTTTACTGGGCGGATCGCTTAGCGGTTTTACAGTGCAGGCTTTCGGACTTGTTGGATTTACGCTTGTGTTTATGCTGTCCGGTGGGGCTAGAGCTGATATCATGGGCACTGGCCTGATCTGGCATACGGCTAGAAATGCGGTAACGATTCGTCTGACGGCGTACTCGCTTGGATGCTCGCTTGTTGCGATGTTCAATCGTGTAGCTGGTGGGACGTACACAAAGTCGGCTGATATTGCGGCTGACACTGTGGGCAAGAAGAATCATGGACTAGATGAGGATGACCCTCGAAATGTTTGCTCGATTGCCGATCTGATTGGTGATTGCGTAAATGACATTGCAGGGAATGTTTCGGATTTGCTCGAAAGCTTCGTAGCGACGCCGCTCTCTTGCATCTTGATTGCGATGCAGGCTTTCGATGCAGACCCGAGACTCCTTCTCGCAACATGCATGTATCCTTTTGTGCTTGCGACCGGAGGACTTCTCAGCACCATTCTCGCGGTGATGTATGTGATTCTCAAGAATCGCAAACGTCACAAGTGGGTCGAAATGACGAGCGAAGAGTTTCTGCAAAAATATCCAGACGCAGATAATCGTCCGACAACACGTGGAGCCAATGATAGTGGGCTCGAAGTGTTGGTTGAGTACTCGATTGAAATTGAAGATCCGGGTGCTGAGCTTGACAGAACTACGACCCTCGCGGCTATTTTCACTATGGTGATTGGCGTTTACGGAGCTAATCGCATTTTTGGCGGGTTGGGACCGATCGAAGGCTTTAAGGCCGGTTGGATCTCCCCATGGCTCGCGGCATTGCTCGGTATTATAAGCTCTGTAGCGATTGGTAAGCTCACAGAATATTATACGGGCACAAAATATAAGCCGGTACAAAATTTGGCGAGATCCGCCGAAGAGGGTGAAGCGTTCTTGATTTCGAAAGGCATCGCAACTGCTTTTAAATCGGTACTTTTGCCGGTGCTTGTGATTGTAGTTTCGATGCTTTTATCGAATGCGCTTTGTGGCGGATACGGTATCGCAATCGCCGCAGTCGGGATGCTGTCGTTTGTTGGCACCACAGTATCGATAGACGCGTTTGGGCCTATCGCTGATAATGCGGGCGGTATTGCGGAAGGTTGCGGGCTTGACGAAAGTGTGCGTAGGATTACCGATGAACTTGATGCGGTGGGTAACACTACGGCAGCTATCGGTAAAGGTAATGCGATTGGTTCGGCGGCTTTTGCGTCGTCGGCGCTCATCGTATCGTATCTTGGTAGTTATCCTTCGCCGGAGAAGATTACTCTTGGTTTGGTGGTAACTATCCTTGCTGGTGCCGTCATTGGATGCGCGATCGAGATTTACTTCTGCGGCGTCCTCACAGATAACACCAACAAGGCGGCCGAAAAACTCGCGGCAGAGGCCGAGCGTCAGCTTGCCATTCCCGGCGTGATGGAAGGAACCGTAATGCCAAACTATAATGAAGCGATTGAGCTTGCGGCGGATAATGCACTTCGCTATATGATCGTGCCGTCGCTTTTGTCCATCGCCTCGCCGATTTTGATTGGTCTGCCCTTTGGACCGGACATTATCATCGGCATGCTTGGCGGAGCGGTTGGTACCGCTATCGTAATGGCAATCTACAATGCCAATGTGGGCGGTGCTTGGGATAATGCTAAGAAACTTATCGAGATGGGTTGGCTGAATCTGCAGCATGGCTTGGCTGAGAACGCGACGGGTGAAGAGTCTTATAGTAAGGGCTCTCGCGCGCATCGAGTGGCAATTGTCGGCGATACTGTCGGCGATATTACGAAGGATGTTGTTGCTGTCTGCCTTGACATTTCGGTAAAATCGATGTCTACCGTGTCCAATTCGCTTGCAGCGACATTTTATGCTTCGCCGCTTAGGCTAGTCTAACCTCTAACGCTCGGATGTTTATCATCCGGGCGTTTTTTATGTTATAATTGGACTATGGCAAAGAAAGTTTTTTCAATAGAACAGCTGGAAAAATTATCAGCAGAAGAGGTAATTGATAAAATACAACATGAAAACTATTCACTTTTGAAAACGCTAGGCGCAGAAAATTTACGGAGAGAAATGGTGCCAGTAGGGAAGATATGCAATGCGGCGATTAATTTTGTTTTAGGAACAACTGGAAGAGGAGAATCCGAAGAGCATACAAAAGCGGCTCGTGCGAAATTAGTTAGATATTTAAAGAAAATAACTCCTGGAAAATATGATGGCTTTCCGGAGGATAATAAAAATGGACTAGTGGTCGGTTTTAACCATCCATCACTCGGTGAAATTGCGCGAATTTTGATGATGAAAATGGATGTCATGGGCGAGAAACCAATGCTTTTTCCTGTGAATTTACCATGGTACGAAGCATTGGCGCCGGATTATGATAGAATCGCTCAACTAGGGATTATCATTACGCCAACAATTACGCCTACAACTTGGGCAAAAATGAATCTAAGAAAAGGCACGCCACTTTTTGAGGTTGGCTCTAGACTTAAACGTGATTTTCGTGATTTATACACCAAGCTTTCTCGTGAAACTATAAAAAATGGTGGTGTAATTTTCGTAGCTCCGTCCGCTACAAGACAAGCAACGGTTTTTAAGACAAAAGACATTTATGACAAAACCGAGCCGATTATTCCAACGATGTCCGTACTTGCCATTGATTTGTTTAATGATAAGGATATGAATTGTGATTTTTTGCCGATGGCGATTTTACCACCAGAAAATTATAAAAAGGGTTTAAATTTCTATAAAGAATATACTTTAATACCCGGCGAAGTTTTTTCTGCAAATGAAATTCGAAAAAAATATTTTAAAAAGAACGTCGAAAAATTACCTGAGTTTGACTGGGATTTTCATGCTAGAATTGCTGAAAAATTGCCGCGTGAAATGTGGTATTGATTTTAGTGTTGACTCGTGCTATAATATTGACAAGTCTGTTATCAGACTTTTTTGATACTTATGAGATAATAAAATAAAGGAGTCAGATGGCAGAAAAAATCACCAGAATTAAGGCCGGAGAACCAATCAAGACGGTCGAGAATGAGATCAAAAAACCGAAACCAACTAAACCTGTGAAGGATAAAGAGAATAAAAAGGTGTTTATTTTGTTTAGACCATTCGTGGCATTTGGGCGTTATCTGCGCGATGCGTGGCGCGAGATAAGACAAGTGAGATGGCCGAATCGAAAAGCAACTTGGAAAATGGTGCTTGCCGTTTTAGTTTATACTGCACTTTTTATTGTTTTAATTTCACTTCTCGATTTATTCTTCACTTGGCTATTTGGATTAATTTTAGGTAATAATTAAAGAAAGGATAAAATTTAAATGGCAGTAAACAGATATGACGGAACTAGAGCATGGTATGCAATTTCTACATACTCTGGCTATGAAGACAAGGTTGCCGATTCCATCAATCAAAGAACTGGAACCGTAGAAATGGCAGATAAAATTTTCGAGGCGATTGTGCCAAAAGAGAAACAAATTGAAATCAAGAACGGCAAACGAAAGGTTGTGGATCGAAAGATCTTACAAGGTTATGTGTTAGTTGACATGAAATTGTCAGATGAGACTTGGTATATTATTCGAAATACACCTGGAGTTACCGGTTTTATTGGCACTGGAACTCAGCCAACCCCAGTTTCGGAAAAGGAAATTGCTAAAATCAAGAAGCGGATGGGCGTTGAAGATCCGAAGTTTTCTGTGAAATACGAAATCGGCGAAGTTGTATCGATTACCGATGGACCATTTAAGGGCTTTGAAGGAACAGTGTCCGAGATTGACGGTGCTAAAGGCAAACTTAAAGTGATGGTGTCGATGTTTGGGCGCGAAACACCAGTGGAACTTGATGCACTCCAAGTAAAACAGCTTTAGCTTGAACTTTCTTTCGGGAAAGAAGGTTTTATAAAGAAACTATTGTAAAAATCGAGTTAGAAGTGAATTCTAGCTCGATTTTGTTTACTATTTTTATCTTTTATGGTATAATGAAATAGTTACATATGCTTCTATAATATAAACTAAAAGGGAAATATATCATGGCAGAAAAGAAAGTAATTGGAAATTTGAAACTGCGGATTCCTGGCGGAAAAGCGACAGCTGGTCCTCCGGTCGGTTCGACATTGGGTCAATGGGGTCTTAATATGATGGACTTTATTAATCCGTTTAACGAGAAAACTAAAGAGTTTATGGGCAAGAATGTGATTGTCCATATTCGGGTGTTTGAAGATAGAACTTTCGATTGGACTTGTCTTGGACAACCAGTTGATGATTTGATTCGTGAAGCAATTAAGATTGATAAAGGCTCCGGAAAGCCAAATGTTGATAAGGTTGGCAAGATTACTCGTGCACAACTAGAAGAAATTGCGCAGAAGAAGATGGAACAGCTTAACGCTGTTGATTTAGAGGGGGCTGTTAAAATTGTTGCTGGTACTGCTCGTTCAATGGGCGTAACGGTAGAATAATATATATTATATATGTGGGAGGAATATTCCGATTGGACCACAGAAAGGAAAAACTATGGCCGAAGAAGAGGCTAAAATTAACGAAGCTGAAGCTAAAGCAACCGAAGTCGTTGCGGAAGTGAAAGAACCAGAAACTTTTGCTAAATCTGGAAAAAAATCGAAGAAACACATTGAAGAGGTGAAAGCCGAGGAAGAACGCCTTGAGCGTGCCGCTGAAAGAAAGGCTGCCGACGCAGAAGCGGCTGAAAAACCAAAAGGTGAGAAGCCGGTCACGCGTCCACGCATCGAACGACGTGGCAAAAAATATCAAGAGGCTTTTAAAGCAATCGAGAAAGACAAGGTCTACAGCCTGAATGAAGCGCTTGAGCTTGCAATTAAGACGAGTCCTGTAAAGTTCGATGCAACGGTAGAGGCACACGTCAGACTTGGGGTTGACCCACGTCAGGCCGATCAGAACATTCGCACTACGATTGTTTTACCGAATGGCAACGGCAAAACTGTCCGCGTGGCAGTATTTGCGCCAATTGATATCTGTAAGGCCGCAAAAGAGGCCGGAGCAGACATCGCTGAGGACGAAGAATTCTTGAAGCAACTCGAAAAAGGCGTAATCAACTTTGATGTTTTAATTTCCACGCCTGCCTACATGCCAAAGCTCGGTAAATTTGCAAGATTGCTCGGCCCTAAGGGATTGATGCCAAATCCAAAGGCGGGTACAGTGACGCAAGATGTTGCTAAGGCTGTTAAAGAATCAAAAGCTGGCAAGGTTGAATATCGCGTCGATAAACAATCTATTGTCCATATTGGGCTTGGTAAAGTTTCGTTTGGTGCTGAAAAACTACTTGAAAATGCCAATACTTTCTTTGACTCCTTAAAGTCACAAAAGCCGAATTCGTTAAAAGGTACCTATGTCAAAAGTGTTTTTGTCACTACGACTATGGGTCCGTCGATTGAAGTTGAAAATATATACAACTAGGCTCACAAAAAATCACCCGTTTATAAAACGGGTGATTTTTTTACAATTAGCTAACTTGATTCGCTTAAGCGAGTTCTACGGTTGCACCGGCTTCTTCGAGAGCTTTCTTCATAGCTTCAGCGTCGGCTTTTGCGACCTTTTCTTTTACAGTAGCAGGAGCACCGTCAACGATAGCCTTAGCTTCGCCAAGCCCTAGCCCGGTAGCTTCCTTAACAGCCTTAATGACTGCAATCTTTTGCGCGCCAGCATCTTTCAAGACGACGTCGTATTCAGATTTTTCGTCTGCGCCAGCTGTACCAGCATCACCAGCGGCAGCCACAGCGACAGCTGCGACAGGCTCGATGCCATATTCATCTTTCAAAACAGTTTTGAGTTCATTGACCTCAAGCACAGTCATATTGACGAGCTCTTCGGCCAACTTTTTGATATCTGTTGCCATATCTTCTCCTTCGGAATGGGAAGGGAACACATCTCCCTTCCCAACTTTCCCTTTGATTATGTTTTTTAAAAACAGGCACATGTCCTGATTTTCAAAAACGCTTAATATAATTAATAGTTGCTA
>CAYSSH010000012.1:0-15614 GCA_964433705.1 uncultured Candidatus Saccharibacteria bacterium
GTTACCAGAGCCATCACCATCAGTAGTAGTGCTACTAGACATACAGTAGGAACCAGCGCTTGCGGCGCAGTAGTTATAATATATACCATACATGTGAGAACCGTTACCGTAGTTTTTGGAAGAGTCTGAGTTTATGGTGGTGGCGTCAGTAGTATTGATACGTGCGGATGTATAAGTGTTACTCCATGTGCCACTTGCTGCGGCAGTAGTATATGGCGAAGTACAGCCAGTAGTGCGGCCAGTGAGACAGTTGAGAGCCGTCTCAGAAGCATTGGTGGTAGCTGGCGTTGTGTTAGCCTTGGTAGTAGAGTTAGTAAGGTCTAGCCTTAAGTTATCTAGGAACCAGATGTTGCCGTCTACGAGTTTGGCAACGTAGTAGCTTTGTTCGTCACGATTGTCTTTTAGGGAGTAGGCTTGGTTTTCGGTCATACTAGCGAGTAGCGTGGTTTTATCTGCACTAGAAATGCCGTATAAGTCTTGGAGGTATTTTACATCACCAATAACGAGTGGCACTGGGTTAGTGGTGGCGATGAAAGTAAGCGTTACTCCTTCATATGAGCCTACGGGAATAGCATTGTCTAGCTTAGCGCCGAAGTAAACGGTAGTACTACTGGTATTGGCGGAAGCAGAGGTGGTTTTAATAGTAGCAGCGCTAGAAACAGCACCAGTCATGGAAGTATAGGTTGTACCATTATCTATGCGATAACCCCACTCATTATTAGCATAAGAGCTAGTCCAACCAGTACAAGAAGAGGCAGTTTCAGTAGAACAGGTAATGCTTTGGGTGAGAGGATTAATAGTGTAAGTAGTATTATTAACTTGTGCAGAGCGAGTCAATGTATCGGTACTGGCCTGCATAGTCAAATTATAGCCAGTAGTGTTATTGGTAGATACGTTAACATCAAGAGAGCTACGTCCAAACTTACCTTCAGCGGTGGGTTGGATGGAGAGAGCAACAGAACTAGAAGAAAGAGTGATGCCAATAGATTTTTCGCTGATGACGGTAAAGTCTAGAGTTTTCGTATCTGAGGCGTCTGCGGCTCGCGCTATATCCCCAGTCGCTATCCCGCCCACTCCCGCACAGCCAACAAAGGCCATCACGAACGCAATCGCCTTAAAAATCTTCCCCCGCATTTTTTGTGCGGCTAAGCCCAACAAACTTTGATTCCTCTCTACCTGCATATTTCCTCTCTTATTATTTATTAATGCATACCAAGTTGTATATACCGATTATAACGCGTTTAAGTTTTATTTTCAAGTACTTTTTATGCTAATTTTTATAATTTTCTTAAACATTTCGCTCGCACCCAAACCGCGCCCGTTTACTCGATTTTTCGTATTAACGCCTCCGCCCATTCTTGCGGATAATCCTCCTGCCCAAGCAGAATCGCCATCGTCGCCGCAAGATTTTTTAGCCCTGCCCCTTGTATCTCCGCTAACCGATATTTCTCCCGATTCTCCGTATTATCATATATAATAAACGGGACTTTATGATTCGTATGTGCCGTCTTTTTCTCGCCATTCTCGTCCAAAAGTTCTTCCGCGTTCCCATGGTCCGCCACGACAACCAGTACTCCCCCCGCCTCGTCCACCGCCGTCGCAAGCCGCGATAAAGCCTCGTCAATCGTTTCGATCGCTTTTACCGTCGCCCCCATATCCGCTGTATGCCCAACCATATCTCCGCCCGGAAAATTCAACCGAATGAACCGGTAATTCCCCATTTCCCGTATTACTCGTTCCGTAATTTCTGCCGTCCGCATCCAAGGTTGCCCCGCAAAATCCCCCACAAGCGATTCAATCTCGACAAACTCTTCCCCCAGCGCTTTTTTGTAACTATTCCCGTTAAAATAATAAGTTACATGCCCAAATTTCACCGTTTCCGACACCGCCAACTGACTTATTCCACGCTCTCCTAAAAACTCGCTTAAACTTTTCCCAAATTTTACCGGCTCAACTAACCTTAGCTCCGGAATATTCCGATCCGCATCGTATTCTGTCATCCCCACAAACATCACTTCCCCCGGCCGATACTCACCTCGGTCAAAATACGAAAAATCTTGCCTGGTAAACGCCCGCGCAATTTGTACCGCCCTATCCGCCCGAAAATCAAAATAAATTAGGACGTCACCTTTCTCGATTTTCCCCACTGCACCGTTTTCATCCGTAATCACAAACGGCGGCATGTCCTGATCACTCATCTTCGGGTTCTTCTCGCGAAAATCCGAAATCGCCTCCATCGCCGTCTGAAATTTCCTTTCCGCCTCTCCCATAGTCATCGCTCGCCAGCCCCGCTCAACTATTCTCCAATCGCTTTCATACCTATCCGCCACAAATACCATTCTCCCACCCCCGCTCGCAATTTTAATATCCGCCCCCGGAAAACCCTTTATGAATTCTTCAAACCTTTTGATATATTTTTCCGCCGTAAACGGACCCACATCTCGTCCGTCAAACACCGCATGAACTCGCATCTTCCGTACGCCTTCGTTGTAAGCCTCAAATATCATTTGTTCTAAATGTTTAATGTCGCTATGGACTCCTCCGTTGCTAAAAATCCCCGCAAAATGCAACGTCCCGCCATTTTTTACCCGACTCATCGCCTCTCGCCAAGCAAGACTATTAAATATCTCGCCATTCAAAAACTGCTCATTCATTCGCGCCAGTCCTTGTTTAACCGCCCGACCAGTTCCCATTGTATTATGTCCCACTTCCGAATTCCCCATTTGCCCCGGCATCAACCCTACCGCTTCCCCCGATGCCTCAATCGCAAGATGCGGATGATTCAATACCGCCTTTCCAAGCCACCGCGTTCGTGCTCTTGCTACCGCATTCCCCGGCCCGTCCGGCGCCAGACCTACTCCGTCCAAAATTGCAAGTACTACCGCCCCCTTATATGCCAACTTATCCATAAGTATATTTACTCTACGCTCGGCACTTGTTGCGTAATACAATGTATGTTTCCACCACCAAGTAAAATCTCGCGCGCATAAATCGGCTCAATTGTTCGTTCCGGGAAACAGTCTTGTAGAGTCCGAATCGCCTCAGCATCATGCGGATCATCGAAAATCGGCAAAATTATCGCCCCGTTACAGTTATAATAATTAATGTATGACGCTGGCAACCTATCACCTTCTCGCCGCGGAAAAGTTCCCTCAACCGAATCCACCCCTTCTGCTTCTTCCCGCGTAATCGTAATCGGATTTGGTACATGAATCTTCACAATTTCGAGCTTTCTACCTTTCGCATCTGTTACCGATTCCAAATACTCTAAATCCTTCACACTTCGTTCATGTTGCGGATCCTCAGGATTGTCTTCCCAAGCCAGTACCACTTTCCCCGGCGCCACAAACTGACAAATGTTATCCACATGCCCATTCGTATCTTCATCCCGATAGACTCCATATGGTACCCACAAAACTTTTTCACAACCAGTGTATTCGATCAACTTTGCCTCGATCGCCGCTTTATCCATTTCCGGATTTCGTCCCTCGTCTAGCAACGTTTCTTCCGTCACCAGCAAAGTTCCTTCGCCATCCGAATGAATCGAACCGCCTTCGAGCACAAAGTCGTCCGTCCGATAACGATCAACTTTTTCAATCGCTGCCATTTTCGCCGCAATCGCATCATCAAGATCCCATGGGAAATAAATCCCATTGATCAGCCCACCGTAACCATTAAAGCCCCAATCGACCGCTCGCATTTCACCTTTTCCGTTCACTACCATCGTCGCACCCGTATCCCGAATCCACGAATCATTATTCGAAATCTCGACAACCGACACATTTTTCATATTCATTCCGAGCACATGCAGATATTGCGATTGATTTACGCCAAGTACTACCGGCTCATATTTCGCAATCGCCTCAATCACATCACGAAACGCTTTTTGCGCCGGCTTGGCGCCAGAGCGCCAGTTATCTGGTCGCTCCGGCCACAAAAGATATGTACATTTATGACGATCAAGCTCCGATGGCATATAAAAACCATCTTGCTTAGGTGTTGATGTTAGTTTCATTTACGTTTCCTCGCTAATTTCTTCTGACGATCTTTTCTACCCATATTTAACACCATTATTTCACCGATCACAATACAAACGCCAGTTGAAACAATTAGTGTCATGTTGTCCTGAATCGCTTCAAGCGATAATTCCGGTATCAAAGTAAAGAATAACGAAACGCCAAGTAGTAGTAAAGGTACAATCCCCATCAGCCATCGCATCACCGGCCCAATTTTTAGCCAGTAACCATTCTTAACTTGTTGACCTTGTTTGTGTAATTTGATAAACGCCGCAAACATCGGAATATACGAAAGCAACAGACAGACAAGCGAGAGCGAGAAGAATGCCCAGAACATATTTGAGAATCCTTCTAGAAGTTCCTCATCAACTCCCATCTCCGGTAGAATGTATCCAATAAAGATACCAGCAAACGCCAATAGCGCCGCCACCGCACCAGTCCAAATGCCTACCACATAAGGCACACCATCTTTATTGCGCTTTGCCCAAGATTTCGGGAACATCCCATCTTCCGCCGCATATGCAATCACTGAATACACGCCAAAGTTCCATGACGAAACGTTCGAAATCAAAGTTAGAATAAACAGCCCACCTACTGCAACAAGCACCGCTTGAATTACACCGGCATCAAACCCTGCGTTCGCAAGCAAGATATTCCATGCATCAAGTAAACCCGTATCAGTCGAAATCTCATTAAATTCCGTTCCTACACCAAGCGCAAACGACGGCAAAATATAGAACACCGCAATCAAAATCCCGCCAAGGATAATTGCTTGTGGAATTTGTTTTTTCGGCTTATCCATATCGTCATAAAATGTCCCCACTACTTCAAACCCTAGCATATTGAAGATAATTAACGATACGAACGAAAGACCCGCCCAGTCCACTCCGCCGTCTGACGAAATTAGTGGCACAAAATCTTGCCATGATTCAACCGGATTCGCCGTTCCTTTGGTGAACAAAATGTAAAACCCAAGAAAACCAATCCCGCCAAGGATCGTAATCTTGATTATCGCGCCAATGTTCGCCACCCAGTCAGACTGTGAAATGCGAAGCATCCCAAGTACCGTCACGAGCACGATATAAACCGCCTGAATAATCAACACTGCCGCGAGATCAAGTTCAATCCCGAACATCGTCATAATCAACGATGTAATAAGGTCCGCTAAGCTAGCGATCCAAAGCGGATAATTTACCCAGTAAAACCAAGCAACTCGTCCCGCCCATTTCTTACCAAAGGCTTTTTTAATCCAAGTATACATCCCGCCCTCAGATGGATATTGTGTACCAAGTTCCGCCGAAATTAAAGCATACGGCACAAAGAACCCGATCAGCATAATTGCCCACCAAACATATTGCGAGTGACCGATCGAAGCTGTTGGCGCAACTGCATCAGCCACCAAAATTATACAGACCGTCGCAAGAACTGCCGAGAACAGCCTGAACTTATATTTCTTTTTTGGCATTTATTTGCCTCCTTTCATATTTTTTTACTTTCCCCTGTTATTTTTACTACATTTGTAGTATTTCGTTAATTTCCCATCCTAACTGCCTGCCTCCTTTTGCTGTCTTATGTAGTCCAGCGTCATTTGCGCCACTCCACCGAAATACAATACTAACCCCCTTTGTGCCGTTAGCCGATTCTCGGCTTCGTCCCATGCTACCGAATTCGGACCATCGAGCACCGAATCCGTCACTTCCTCATTTCGTGACGCCGGCAAACAATGCATAAACTTACAATTCGGATTTCCCGTCGCCGCCATCAACGCATCATTCACCTGATACTTCGGATAAAAATCTGCCATATAAACTTCCTTTGGCGTTTCTTTATCGTAAAGCCCATACCAAACATCCGTATAAATAAAATCTGCCCCCGCAAGCGAGTTCGGGTCATCACTCCGCATACAACTTCCACCATATTTCTGCGTGTTCATTACCCCCGCATTTAAAACCTGCTCATCAATTTTATGTTTCTCTGGTCCAAAATGCACAAAATTCATTCCCATTTTCGTCGTCATATCACACAAAGTATTACAAACCTGCGTTGCATCCCCCACGAACACTACTTTAACTTCATTAAAGTTTTTTCCGCTCGGCCAATGATCGAAAATTGTAATCATATCACCAATCCCCTGCGTTGGATGACATTTATCACTCATCCCGTTTAGAACCGGCACCGTTGAGTATCGCGCCAGCGCCTCAATCGATTCATGCTTGTCCACTCGCGACATAATCATATCGCACATTCTCGTCAAAACTCTCGCCGTATCTTCAATTGTTTCATGTTTACCTAGTTGGATTGCTCCTGGCGCTAAATTCAACGCATGTCCTCCTAGTTGTTCCATAGCTACTTCAAACGACACTCTCGTCCTCGTCGATTTCTGCTCAAAAATCATCGCCAGGTTTTTATGGTAAAGCGAGTTTAAAAGTCCCCCACTTTTAATATAATCTCGCACCGTTCGCGCCGTTGTGATTATATCTAAAATCTCCGATTGATCAAAGTCGGCCGTATCAATAAAATCTTTTCTTGTTGGTGTTTTGTGTGTTAGTGTGTACCCATCCATAACTTAATTATAACATAAAAAACATAAATAAACATAAAAACTTTTCAATCAAACTTAAACTTGGTATAATATTGGTATGCCCGCTTGGCGGAATTGGTAGACGCGCTAGCTTCAGGTGCTAGTGGCAGCAATGCTGTGAGAGTTCAAATCTCTCAGTGGGCACCATACAAACCACAATTGTGGTTTTTTTGATATAATAAAATCATGAAGAAAAGAATTGTTTTAGCCCTTGGCGGCAACGCCCTCCAAAAAAACGGTGAAGCAACCGCCGAAGCTCAAAAAAAAGTTGCAGAATCTGTTGGCGATATTATTGCCAAACTCGCTAGCAATTATGAAATTATTGTTGCGCATGGCAACGGCCCGCAAGTCGGCAATGTTCTCATTCACGAAGAAGTTGCTGCCTCGGAAAAAGCCCCCGCTATGCCACTTGAAACTGCTGTCGCCATGACTCAAGGCCAAATCGGTTATTGGCTATCTCAAGCCATTAACAACGCTTTTCTCGAAAAAGGCCAAAATGCCAAAGTCGCAACCATCGTTACTCAAGTCGTAGTAAACCGCAATGACCCGGCTTTCAAAAACCCCACTAAACCTATCGGTCAATTTTATTCCGAGCAAGAAGCAAAAAACCTTGCCAAAGAAAAAGGCTGGACAGTTAAAGAAGACGCTGGCCGTGGCTGGCGCCGAGTCGTCGCCTCGCCAAAACCAGTTGATATTGTTGAGAAAAAGTCCATCGCCGAAATGGTCAAAAACGGTATAATTGTCATTGCTGCTGGTGGCGGCGGAATTCCCGTTTACCGCACAAAAATCATGAAACGCTTAAAAGGCATCGACGCCGTTATTGACAAGGATTTCGCCGCTGAAAAACTCGCCGAACTTGTCAAGGCTGACATTTTTGTCAGCGTTACTGGCGTTCCGTATGCCTATATTGACTATGGCACTCCAGATTCTAAACCTCTTCACGAAATTCACGTCACCGAGCTTCAACCATATATTAAACGTGGCGATTTTAAAGCCGGCTCGATGCTTCCCAAAATTGAAGCCGCTTGCGCCTTTGCTAAAAAAGGCGGCACCGGCATCATTACCAACATCGAACACCTAGAAGCCGCCCTTCAAGGCAAAGCCGGCACAATTATTGTCTAATCCACAAATTACCCACCCTCAAACCACAAATAGTCCACAATGTGGACTATTTGTTATTCCTCTGGAATTATTGCAAGATGCGCCTCGTCAAGTTGTATTTGATCCACTTCAGACGGTGAATTCATCATCAGGTCCACTCCATTCCCATTCTTCGGAAAAGCTACGATGTCACGAATGTTCTCGGTATCTTCTAATACCATAAAAATCCGGTCAAGCCCCGGCGCCGCACCGGCATGCGGAGGCGCCCCAAACTTAAACGCCGCAAGCATTCCGCCGAATCTCGCTTCCACATACTCATTATTATACCCAAGTATGTTAAATACTTTATACATAATTTCCGGGTTATAATTTCGTACCGCTCCCGACGCTACTTCGTAGCCATTCATCACCATATCATACTGATCAGCCACAATCGCAAGTTTCTGTTCTATGGTTTCCGCCTCCTCAAGTGCTTTCAGACCCCCTTTTGGCATCGAAAATGGGTTATGTCCAAAATCTAATTTCTTATTTTTCTCATCCCATTCATAAAACGGAAAATCCACAATCCAACATAGCGCCACTTCTTCATTATTTTTCATCCCCATATGATCCGCAAACGCAATTCTCAGTTGCCCCAAAACTTTATTCACTTTTTCCCGTTCATCCGCACCAAAGAAAATCGCATCACCTTTTTTAGCACCAGTTCGCTTCTCAACCTCGCTAATTTCTTTTTCGCTCATGAACTTCAAAATCGGTGATTTCGCCCCTTCGTCCGTATATAATATATATGCTAAACCGCCCGCACCCAACTTTCTCGCTTTCTCCGTAAATTCATCAATTTCCCGTCGTGTTAATTTGGCGCCGCCTTCTACCAAAAGCGCTTTTACGCATGGTTGTTTAAATACTTTAAAATCGGTCGTAAGAAACACATCCGTCAAATCAATTAATTCCATTCCATAACGCAAGTCCGGCTTATCTACACCGTAAGTATCCATCGCCACATCAAACGGAATTCGCGGCACCGTTTCACCTTCTGGGATATATTTTTTCGCCGTTTCGCTTTTACAAACCAACTTTTTTCCCGCAAACTCTGTCGTTAACTTCTCATAAAGCGGTTGAATTTCTTTCCGCACTACCTCACCATCGTTTACAAACGACATCTCAAAATCTAACTGATAAAAATCACCATAAAGCCTATCCGCTCTCGGATCTTCATCCCGAAAACACGGCGCAATTTGAAAGTACTTTTCTACACCCCCCACCATTAACAGTTGCTTAAACTGTTGTGGCGCTTGCGGCAAAGCGTAAAACTTGCCAGGATGAAGTCTAGACGGTACCAAAAAATCCCGCGCCCCTTCCGGCGAAGAGTTTGCCAAAATTGGCGTCGTAATTTCTGTAAAATTATGGTCATACATATAATTACGAATAAAACGATAAAATTCACTTCTTCGTTTTAAAATCTTTTGCATCGACGGTCGCCTTAAATCTAGGAAACGATATTTCAATCGCACTTCTTCTGAAGATTGTATTCCATCGTCATGTGTGTTCACCGGCAAAGGCTCCGATCGGTTAAGAAGCGTCAACTCCTTCACCACAAGTTCAATTTTACCAGTCGGAATATTCGGATTGATGAGTTCTGGCGCTCGCTCACGCAATTTTCCTACGGCCGACAAAACATATTCGTCACGCACACTTTCCGCGAGTTTAAACGCTTTTTCATTTTCTGGCGTTACAACTAGCTGGACTATTCCCCGATTATCCCGTAAATCAATAAAAATTAGACCACCGTGGTCACGCCGCGAATTAACCCAACCTTCCACCATTAATTCTTTGCCCAAAAAATCATTTAATTCATCAGTAAAAACTCTCATTCCTTTATTATACCACATTTTTATGCTTTTTTGTTCTATCTGTGATACAATCATAATATATACATAAAGGAGTTATATGAAACATTTAAAAGGTTTTTCCGCTGGTGGAATTATTGCTATTATTGCCGTTGTCGCATTTATCGCTGTCGCAGCATTTTTCGTCATAGACGGCAACAATAAAGCCACCGATTATTCAAAATACGATTTCACATCCATTATCGCCCCAGACGAGCATAACGGTAACATTGGCGATCACGTCAAAGGCGACCCAAACGCTCCAGTTCTAATCTTCGAATATGCCGATTTTCAATGTCCAGGTTGTGCTTCTATCAATCCTCGCGTCAATTCCGCCATTGAAAAATCTGATGGCAAATTAGCCGTCGTTTATCGTAACTACATCCTGCCTTATCACCAAAACGGCACCGCCGCCGCTTCCGCCGCTGAAGCTGCTGGTTTACAAGGCTACTGGAAAGAATATGCCGATCTTCTTTTTAAGAATCAAGCCGACTGGGAATATACTTCGTCAACCGAACGTACCGCCCTTTTTAACCAATACTTTGAAGAAGTTTCTGACGGTAAAGGCGACCTTACCAAATTCCAAGAAGATCTCGCCTCAAAATCCGTTTCCGACAAAATCAGCTTCGATATGGGCATCGCCAAGCGAGTTAATGTTCCTGCCACACCAGCTTTCTTCGTCGATGGTGAATATATTGATTGGAGCAACAAAGACGGTGGCTCCATCACAGTAAACGGTAAAACTATTACTTGGGAGTCCACATTAACTAGCGACCAATTCGAAGATCTCCTAGTCCGTATCGCCGAAGCGAAATTATCAGATTAAATCTTAAATCTCAATGAACTGTTGCCAACCCGCAGGAGTAATTTTCGTCTTCTGCGCGGTTGCAGTTTTAGATTTTTTTGTACGCATGTTGTCTATTTTAGCAAACCTTCCATATTTATGCAAGCATAATTTTAAACCACAAAAAATACGAGATCTACATGAAGTAGGATCTCGCTTCGCTCGATTCGAACCTGTATGGTAGAGCCAGCTGGAATCGAACCAGCATCGCAGACTTAGAGGGTCTGGGTCCTATCCGTTGAACGATGGCTCCCTACCTACTATATATTATACACTATTTTTCTGGTTTTCTCAACTTATAATAAATTGATGGCGCAAATCTAATTCCTGCGAGGACATCTTGCGCCCTCGATTCCATCCGAATCAAATTTTGCGTCCCAAATACCTTTTTAAGCGCCTGGCTACGAAAATTTGACACCGACAACACCCTTTCACAATTAAATCCAACTTCCTCAAACATTTTCTCCACATACTTCGGGTGATAATTAAAAAAACCCAGCGTTCCAATCTCCGTATAGTTCGCCACCGTCAAATCAAACGGATTTACCTTACTTTTTCTTGTTACAAATCGCGCCATCTTCGGCAAAGTTCTTTTGTTCGCAATTTCAATCACCGCCACCCCACCCGGCTTTAATACTCGATACAATTCTTTTAAAGCCTTATCAAGTTCCTTCAAATGATGCGTCACTCGAACCATCATCAACCCATCAAGTTCATTATCTCGAAACGGCAATTTATAAATATCGCCTTGTTTCGTCTCAATTTTATCTCCATATATTTCTTTCGCCTGCTTTAGTTCACTCTTCGAATAATCAAAAAGATAAACTTTTCGCGCTCGTTTCAAGTATTCGTTCGCAAGCCTACCATATCCACCCCCAATATCCGCAAATTTCTCCATTCTTTTTGGCAACAATTTCCGTATCGCAATCCTATCCGCTTGGTCCTCGTACTCCCTATCAGCATCCTCCCAAAAAATCTTCTTGTAATCGTAATTATTATAATCAGAAACAACTTTACTCATCACTATCTATTATATCACACGACTGACTTCTTCCAGCGTTGTTTCGCCCCGAAGTGCCGCAATTACCCCTTTTTGCTCTAAAGTCAGCATTCCTTGTTTTCTCGCTGCTGCCTCAATCGCCGCAGTATTAATATCAGTCACATCACCACGAATAAATGTCTGAATACTTTCATTCACAATTAATTGTTCCATCAAGACCATCCGCCCAGCATACCCGAACGGTTCCGCCGTCGTCGCTACCGGATCATAAAGCGTAATCGAATCAAAATCAATATCAGCATCTTCCATCGCCGCCTGCTTCCTTAGCCCCCGCTCAGAAATCTGCCGCTCCGCAAGTGCCTTATCAAGTTCGGTTTCCACCCCACTCATTATTTCCGCTACTTCAATTTTCGCTCGCGCCACGCTCGCCGCTGACTTTTTTCTTGCGCCAAGCCCCTTCAGATATTTTGGATCAACGCCCCTCAAAACTTCGCGAATATACTTCTTCTCAGCCTCTGTTGCTTTTCGTGCCTTTTTAGAATCAGACAATCTTCTAACCAACCTCTGCGCCACAATCAGTCTAATCGAACTCGCAAAAATCGGGTTAACCCCAATCAGATCAATCATCCGCGCGAACGCCGCACTAGTCGAATTCGCATGAAACGATGACAAAACCAAATGCCCTGTAATCGACGCTTGAATCGCCGTCTTTGCCGTATCCGCATCACGAATCTCCCCAACCATCACCACATCCGGATCAAGCCTAAGCACACTTCTAAGCCCCTCCGCAAATGAACCGCCCTCGTTCGTATTGATTGGAATTTGTGAAATCCCCGTAATTCCATACTCAATCGGGTCTTCAAGTGTAATGATTTTCCGGTCAGTCGTATTCAGCGCATTCAACATCGAATACAAAGTTGTCGATTTACCTGAGCCAGTCGGCCCTACCATCAGCACTAATCCTCTCGGATGCGAAATCACTTCATCAATCTCCGCTCTTTCTTCACGAGAAAGTCCCAAAAGCCCCAAATTCAATAACGTTTCATCAAAATTAAACAAACGCAGCACTGCATCCTGTCCATACATCGTCGGTATCGTTTCCACGCGAATATTTAGAATGTGTGACGCTGTGCCCCGCATAATCTCTTTCTGCATATGTCCAGATTGCGGTTTATTAGAAGCTGTCGATACATTCGCCCGCGAACTAAGCTCCCCCATCATCACCCGATAACGGTCTTTATCAATATTCGCCACCGGATGTAGAAGCCCATCCACCCGCATCCGAATCCGAATCCCATCTCGCATATTTTCAATATGAATATCGCTCGCCCCAAGTTTATCTGCCTGGTCAATCAAAAAGTCAAACACCATCTCCGACGACACACCAGCCAGTATTCTCGATACACTCGCAATAGTTTCCGAATCACCTTCTCCCGCAATCTTAATGTCTTCATAAACCACCTCACGCGGCGGGTCATACCTCAACATTAAAGCCTTATATGCCGAACCAGATATTAAAAAGAAGTCCACTTTTTCCCCGTTGTCCGTATATTGCTGACGCATTTGTTGAATCAGCGACCGTGGCGTCTGACTTGTCACCATAAACTGATAATGCTCATCTCCGCCCCCTTTATAAAGCGGCAAAATATAATCCTGATGCATTTCTTTCACATCAAGAAGCCCCTTTACTAACGGAATATCATTTTCAAATTCCCGCGTATCAAGATACGGCAAACCCAAAATCTTCGCCCGCGTTTCCGTCGCCTGCTCCTCGTTATTTCTTCGTTTATTTTGAATTTCCCTTTCGTCCATAATACCTCCATTATATCACAAGACTTTATTTTCTCGACTTCAAGTAATCTTGAATCATCTTCATTTTCGACAAATATCCCTTCCACATACATCGATATCCTCGTCTTACATCACTCTTATCTCCATATCCCCCATCTTGGCTTGCATACTCATAAAGTGGCGTCACCACATCACCCCCAGACACCCATTCCGAACGCACCCCGCATGATGTTACCTTTCCGCCAGCCTCGATATTTGACACAAAACACCTGCCCCAATCATCTTCCGACATTGTATATTTCAATTTCTTATCATACGATTCATAAACTCGATTTTTCAAATGTCCATACAAACTCGCATTCGAATCCCACTCCATCTCGCTTTTCTCGAAATTCGGTTGCATCGCCCCCGGAATGTTAATGCTTTCAGGCGCATTCTTGACATTTGACATCTGTCCAAAATTAACCTCTGGCCGCGGATTTATTTCTTGGTAAATATCCCCTCGAAGCCGGTGGTTATGAAGAGCTTCACGATATTCATCTTTCGAATTCCATACCTTCGCCGTTCCAACTAACACGAATTCTGGCGAAGTTTTCTGTTCAACATGAATCTGCTCTTTTTCCGCAATTTCACTTAAAGTTTTTTGCATCTCGCTCGGCAACGTCGTCATTTCCTCCGTATAACCCTTACCATACCAATCAGCCCCCGACCCAGTTCCTCCATCCGTTACATAATCCGGCAGATATCGCCAAGTCCCCTGCGAATTACTCCGATAATATCCACGAACCTTGTAACCATTGTCCGTCCTCACATAACCCAAAACCGCATCCCTATTTCCAATCTTGAAATGTCCAGACAGCCCGATTTCTCGTCCTTCCAGTACCATTTTCTCTTGCGGTTCCAGCCCAAGGTTTCTCAATGCCTCAACCGAAAGCATATATTTTTGCCCATTAAGCAAAAACGGATCGCCATCGATTACCGCCTCCCGCATTATCTTCTCGCGCTCATTTCCGTCGTACCGTTCAGTAGACGTCATCCTCATCGCCTCGCCCCCAACCGCCGGCATTGTCACTCGTGGTTTCGTAATCGGTTTATTCTCACCCACAAACACCACCATATCTTCCGTCGCTTTTTCCTTCATGTCTTCAAAACTCTTGTAATACTCATATCGCTTCCCATATATCGTCCGCTGAAAATTCTCCATGTCCCGAACGTACTGTTGATACTTTGCCTCGCCACTCCCCCTCCGAATCCCTCGTAGCATCTCCTCAGATTTCGTTTTAAACTCTACCGGAGTCGGATAGACCCTCATGAATTCCTCCACCGCCCCCGGATTGTTCGCCTTCATTGGATCGCGAAAACCATTTTCCCCATAAAGCATATAGCCCATCGCCCGCCGATAATGTAAATCTCCCCCAATCTCCCGATTGACCGTTTCCGCCCCATCCGCTTCAATCGGGCTTTGAATTGCCTTCAAAAACGCACTTTCCACATTGTCATCAATTTCCCCCGTCCGGATTTTCAAATCAAACCTTCCTCTCGCCCCACTCGGCAACGCAATATCCGGCTCGTTCATATATTTCATATCATACAACATCCCAGCCACAATCTTCCGTTGTTGCCTTTCCATCTGCTGTTTTTCGCGTTGCTCTGCCTGCATCTCTGGTTGCAATTTACTCACCGTATTTCCATTATACGGCGTATTCTGTTGTACATTCTGCCACTTTTCCGCCGCCGGATTCGCGCTCTCTTTTTTCTTACCAAATTCAAATTTAGAAAATAAACCCATACCCCCATTATACCATAAGTTCAATCAATAAAACCAATATTATTCCGCATTTGTGTAAACATTCGTCACATCATCAAGCTCATCCACCGCTCCGAGCAACTTTTCCAATTTATCTGCGTTCTCACCCTCAATCGGTACATAAGAATTTGGCACATATTGTAGTTCCGCGCTCGTTACAGTTAGCCCCGCATCAATCAGCGCCGCCCTCACTTTCATCAAATCTGCCGCCGCCGTATAAATTACCGTCGCTTCTTCTTCATCTACCACATCTTCCGCCCCCGCATCAAGCGCCGCCATCATTGCCTCGTCACCTTTTTCAGCCACCTCAATCACACCCTTCCGCGCGAACTGGAACATCACGCTTCCAGGATCTGCCATCCGTCCCCCGTTTTTGTCAAGCGTGTGTCTTACTTCCGGCATCGTTCGATTCTTATTATCCGTCGCAACTTCGATCACAATCCCAACTCCCCCCGGTCCATATGCTTCGTAAACTTCTTCAATCAGCGCCGCCGCCGATTTATCCGCTACGCGCGCAATCGCCCGTTCAATATTCGCTTTCGGCATATTTGCAAGCCGCGCTTTTTCGAGCACCATCGCAAGGCTCGG
>CAYSSH010000013.1:0-15113 GCA_964433705.1 uncultured Candidatus Saccharibacteria bacterium
GCATTAGTCGCCTGACGATTCGAAGACGCGCGAGTTGGGCAATGAGAAAGGAGTGTGCGACGACTTCGTTCCTGTCGCGTTCTAAAACTACAAGTAGAGCGTTAAGAAATGTGGCCATGGGTATGCTTCGGAAAGATTTTGATTTATAATGAATATATGAGCAAAGAAAATGAACTAACAATCGAAGTTTACGAAAAATACGGCGACAAATATTTAGACAGAAATACTGAAGATATTAAGAATAATCAGAGAGCAAGAACGAATAATGATAGGCATATGCGGCAACTAGAAAAATATTTGCATGGGCTATCTAAGGATTCTAAAATTTTCGAAATAGGCTCAGCTAGTGGTAGAGACGCAAAGATAATTCAGTCTCTCGGTTATACAAATATAACAGTTAGCGATGTGACAAATTATTTTTTAGAGCTATTAAAGCAACAAAACTTCTTACCTCTTAAATTTAATTTAATCACTGACGATTTTACAGAAAAATATGATTTTATTTATTGCTGGGCAGTTTTAGTGCATTTTACCAAAAGCGAAGCAAAGCAAGCGATAAGAAAGATGTTTGAGGCTTTGAATGATAACGGTAGAATTGCACTATGCGTACAATCTAGAGACGGATATGAAGAAGCCTGGATGGATAGAGATGGAAGAATTGGCGCAAAAAGATATTTTTCATATTGGACGAAAAATGAATTGCATGATTATATGAGGGAAGTTGGATTTAAAAATATTGAAATTGAATCTAATATTGGGACTAAATCACATTGGCTTGAATGTTGCGCAGAAATTTAGACTTACGTGTCGATGCTACAACAAGGCCTGTACGCGCCCAAAGAACAATATACGTATGTATGTCATCATGGACCAACTCTACGAGGAATCCGGCCGTATCAGCCAGAATACGACTTTGCCGAACTTTGGTACGTAATAGGCTAAAGAACTTCGAAATTGACCAACAAAAAACGGCCCTTTTTAGATTAAAGAACCGTTTCAAACTCTAATTTCAGGCGTAAAAACAGACCAAATTACCTGTGGTGAGCCGGGAGGGACTCGATTGGCACAACGACGTCCCGCTTTTTATGCAATTCCATCAGGAATTGGTGAGCCGGGAGGGACTCGAACCCTCGACACCAAGCTTAAGAGGCTCGTGCTCTAACCAGCTGAGCTACCGGCCCAAAATGGGTTTGCTAGTTTTTATCTAATTATTAGACAATATTAGCATCTAACCGCAGGTTTGCGGTCTTTATCATTATATCACAAAACTCTCGTTTTTACAATAGATATGTGCTATTATAAAAATATAATAATTGTGACGAAGGAGGAAAATGGCAAAAGTTTATGATTATAAGGTGAAGGGTCGTAAAGGCGAAGAGATTGACTTAAAAGATTATGCCGGAAAAGTTTTGCTAATTGTTAATACGGCAACTGGATGTGGTTTTACGCCCCAATATAAAGGACTTGAGAAACTTTATCAGGAAAATAAAGATAAAGGTTTTGAGATTTTAGATTTTCCATGCGATCAGTTTGGGCATCAGGCTCCTGGTTCTGATGCAGAAATACACGAATTTTGTACTGCGAAATATAAAACAACTTTTCCGCGGTTTGCTAAAATTGAGGTGAATGGAGATACTGCAGAACCGTTATTTAAGTTTTTAAAGGAATCACAACCAGAAGAAACTGAGCCAAAGGGAATGAAAAACAAATTGGCAATGGCGGCGATAGCAAAACTGCCGGGCGTATCAAAGGAGCCGGGTTTCATAAAATGGAATTTTACGAAGTTTTTGGTGAATCGTGATGGTGAAGTTGTGAGACGGTTTGGTCCGACGAGCGAAGTGGATGATTACGAAAAAGATGTTTTAGATCTTTTAGCTAAATAAAGTTTAGGTCAGATGAAAAAACGAGAGAGTGAGGCGATTTCTTTGTCTGCAGAAGAAGCAAAAAGGTATTTTTTAAAGCCGCAAAACTATTTTTCTGTACCGGTGCCGCCGTATTTTTGTTTTGAAAAGATACTTGATGTAATGTCCAAAAAACTAGCGGGACATAAACTAAAAGAATTTTGCGATGAAGAAAAACTGGAAAAAAGTCGCAAGGTAAATTATGGTTTAAAATTCAGCAAGGATGGAATGCATGCTTGGCGGGAATTCCAGTTAATACACCCAGCGATTTATGTAGAGTTAGTGGACGAACTAACGGAAAGAGAAATGTGGGAGTTTTTGCGTGAACGCTTCGCACTTTTTAAAAAGCAGGAAATTGTGCGATGCAGGAGTCTGATGACAAGAACGAAAGATGGTCACGAAGCGGCATCGGCTATCTTAAAATGGTGGAACAATATTGAACAGGAGTCAATTCGTTTGGGGCTTTATTATAATTACATGGCGATAACGGATGTTTTGGAATGTTATAACTCAATTGATTTACGACATTTGGAACGGGTTTTTGGCGGGCGAGGGCAAGAAATTATTGAGTGGCTGATAAGAATGAATGGGGGTAAGACGATTGGTTTACCGCAGGGGAATGCGGTTGGTGATTTAATGGCGGAGCTAATGTTGGGGTATGTCGATGTGGTGTTTGCGCGAGCGGTAGGGGAAGAGAAAATCAAAAGTGATTATCAAGTTTTACGCTTTAAAGATGATTATCGGATTTTTACAAAAGATGAAGTGACGGCAAAGAAGTTGTTAAGGATTTTGGCGGAAAGTTTGGCGAAATATGGATTAAAGTTGAATCCGGCAAAAACCGAAATTTTTGACGACATAGTGAGGGCGGCAAGAAAACCGGATAAGAGTTTTGCGGAGAGCCAAAGAATGATCGCAAGTGTATTGTCTGATGGGGCGATTGCGGAACTCAGCATTCAGAAAGGTTTAATTATGATAGATGAGATGAGCCGAAAATTTCCAAATTCCGGAAGTGTACAACGGGCGCTTATGGAAATCTATGAGAAAAGAGTTTTGCCTCTCGAACATAAGCCTGGAGATGTGTATCAGATTATGAGTGTGGTGGCGAACATTATGGTCAGAAATCCGCGAACGGCGCAAATTGGGGTGGCGATTTTGAGTAAAATGATGAGTTTTAATCCAGGAATATCACGAAAAAGTTTGACGGAAAAAATTTTGGAGAAAGCACGACTTAT
The DNA here is from genome assembly GCA_964433705.1 of uncultured Candidatus Saccharibacteria bacterium. Taxonomy (GTDB): domain Bacteria; phylum Patescibacteriota; class Saccharimonadia; order Saccharimonadales; family Saccharimonadaceae; genus Nanosyncoccus. Next base: position 3,134 of record CAYSSH010000013.1, read on the forward strand.
GCCGAATTATGAATATTTGGAAGTTTGCCTGCAAAGGTTGACAATTAAAAATTTGCGGAGCAGGCGATATAAAAGTGAGTTGTGTCAGTTGGCGTACAAACCGGATGGAAAAATTTGGAATTCAGAATGGTTAAAATTTAAGGTGGAGGACAGAATGATTGTAGATAAAAAGAGAATTATAGAGATGGAATTCGTCGTGCCGAAGGAAGAAGTTTTGGCGTTTTTGGGATATAATGAGAGCGATGAGAATTTGTGATATAATGTAGGTAAAATTAAGGAGAATAATTTATGTGTGGAATTGTGGGCTATGTGGGAACAAAGAATGCACAAGATTTTTTGATTTCGGGACTAAAAAGATTGGAATATCGAGGATATGATTCGGCGGGAATTGTGACTTTAAGTAAAGATGGTGAGCCGACTTTAATTCGGGCGAAGGGAAAAATTCAGAATTTGGAGGATAAATTGTTGCAAAATCGGCGCAACGATGTAATTGGGATTGGACACACTAGGTGGGCGACCCATGGTGAGCCGAGTGAAACAAATGCACATCCACATAGGGCGGGAAAATTATTTTTGGTACATAATGGGATTATTGAAAATTATAAAGAGTTAAAAGAACAATTAACGGAACATAAGTTTTTGTCGCAGACGGATACGGAAGTTTTGGTGGCGCTGATCGATTCATTTTATAAAGATGGAGAATATCCGTTAGCCAATGCGGTAGTGCAGGCGCTGAAATTAGTGAAGGGAACTTATGGGATTGCGGTGGTGAGCGAGAATAAACCTGATGAGATTGTGGTGGCGAGAAGTGGGTCGCCACTAGTGATTGGAGTGGGACATGATGAAACGATGATTGCGTCTGATGCGTCGGCGTTGGTTGGGCACACAAAACAAGCAATATATTTGAACGATGGGGAAGTGGCCCTAATCAAGAAAGACAGTATTGTAATTAAAACATTAAACGCGGAGCCGGTGTCGGCGAAGGTAGAAGAAATTGAAACAAATTTAGCGGCAATCCAGAAGGGGGGATATGAGCATTTCTTACTAAAAGAGATTATGGAGCAGCCGGAGAGTTTGCGTGAAACATTGCGGGGGCGCGTTAATGAAAAAGACGGAACAGTTAGGCTGGGTGGACCGGGACTAACAGAGGCGGAGCTTGGAAAAATTAAGCATTTAATTATTGTTGGTTGTGGAACGGCTTATCATGCTGGGTTGATGGCGGCATATTACATAGAGCAATTTACGCCGGAAATCACAGTAGAAACGGTAATTGCGTCGGAATATCGGTATAGAAATGCTTATATTCCGAAAGATTCGGTGGCGCTGATTGTTTCGCAATCCGGGGAAACGGCGGATACTTTGGCTTGTCTTAGGGAAATTAAGAAACAGGGGGCCAAGACGATTGGGATTGTAAATGCGATTGGTTCTACGATTGCGCGAGAAGTGGATGGTGGAACGTATGTGCATGTAGGGCCGGAAATTTCGGTGGCGTCAACTAAAGCGTTTACATCACAAGTGGTGGCGATGGTGATGTTTGGGCTGACAATTGCGCAGGCAAAAGGAGTGAAACCTGGGATTTTGCGACCATATGTAGAGGAAATTGCAAAACTACCAGAGGCGGTGCGGAAAGTTCTTGCTGATACCAAAGAAGATGTGAAGAAGGTGGCGGCAAAATATATTGATTATGAGCACGCAATTTATTTGGGACGAGATACAGCGTATCCGGCGGCAATGGAAGGGGCTTTGAAATTAAAGGAAATTTCTTATGTGGATGCGAATGCTTATGCGTTTGGAGAACTAAAACATGGGCCGTTGGCGCTAGTGGACGACAGGTTTTTTGAGGTGGCGCTACTGGCGGAAGGACCACTTTATGAAAAGGCAGTTTCTAACGTTCAAGAGGTTTTGGCACGAGGGGGCCATATTGTGGCAATTACAAATGTGGAGGCATTTGATATGCCAGTGGAGAATGTTGTAAAAATTACAACAGATTTAAAAATACTCACACCGATTTTGATGAATCTTGTAATGCAACTCTTTGCTTATTATGTAACAGTGGCAAAGGGGAATAATGTGGACCAGCCGCGAAATTTGGCAAAGTCGGTAACGGTAGAATAGAAAGTTTTGATGAAGAATTATAGGTGAAATCTGATTGGTTTTTTGATATAATATATGTATGAAGAGTAAGTCGGACGTGTTTTTGAGAATAGCGTTGATGATTGGTGATGGGCTGATGTTGATACTGTCTTTTGCGCTCGCGTATTTTATTCGGGTACATGTTGATCCGAGGCCGTATGAGTTTGAATCACAGCTTTTGGTGTTTACGAAAGAAATTACTTTACTAGTGCCGATTATGTGGGTAGTTTTGGCGGCGCTCGGACTTTACAAAAAATCGGTATTTTTGAATAGATCGTGGTTGCCGCAGATTGGTAGATTGATGCTGGCGGCGGTGTTTAGCGTGGCAGCGTTAATTGTGTACGACTATTTTACGGGGACGGATTTGTTCCCGGTACGAGTTGTGGCAGTATTGTCGGTTGTGCTTGCGTTTTTGTTTTTGCTGTTGGAACGGGGAATGACGATATTTGTGGCGAAGCAAATTTTTAAGAAAAATTATGGAACGAAGCGGGTGATTATTGTGGGGAATAATAAGAATACGGAATATCTTGCGGATTATATTTCGGCGATGCCGGAATCTGGATATAGATTGGCGGGAATAGTGAGCAACCGGAGGTTTATCCCGAAGGATTTAAAGACTCATCAGTATTCGTCACTTAAGGATGCTTTAGCGCATTCGCGGGCGGATGTGATTTTTCAGACGGATGAGCGGGCGACGGAATATGTTTATAAACAAGCGGTTAAGCGGCACCTGCTTTATTATTTCGTGCCGAGTGAAACGGCGCTTTCGTCACATTTTGGCGAGTTGGAACTGGTGGGTAATACGCCGGTGGTGATGGTGAAAATTACGCCACTTTCTGGTGGATGGGCGGTGCTAAAACGGGCGTTTGACATTGTGTTTGCAATAATAGCACTTATTGTCGCTGCGATTCCGATGCTAATAATATGGTTGGTTTTGAAGTTGACGGATTTTAAAGCTCCGGCGGTGTATAAAAGTGAACGATTGACACAATATAATCGGAAATTTTCGTGTCTAAAGTTTCGGTCGATGAAGCCGGAATATAGCGGAATGACGCCGGAAGAAGCGTTTATTAAGATGGGGCGGCGGGAACTAATAAAAAAATATCGGAAGAACGGAGATTATTTGAAGGATGATCCGCGAATTACGCGGTTTGGGAGATTTATTCGGAAAACTTCGCTGGATGAATTGCCGCAACTTTTTAATATTTTAATTGGAGATATTTCTTTAATTGGACCGAGGGCGCTTTTGCCCGACGAATTGAAGGATTATGGGGATCGTTCACTTTTGCTGTCAGTAAAATCCGGGTTGACCGGGTTTGCGCAGGTGAGTGGACGGCGGGACATCTCGTTTGAAGAAAGACGGGCGCTCGATATATATTATATTATGAATTGGTCGATGATGCTTGATATGACGATTTTCTTTAAGACGATAGCGTCGGTGGTGAGGGGTGAAGGGGCAAAATGAGCGCGAAAAAAAAGACAAGTACAAAGAAGTTAAAGGTGGCGCTTGTGTGCGATTGGTTGACGAATGTGGGGGGTGCGGAAAAAGTTTTATTGGAATTACATGGACTTTTTCCAGAGGCGCCAATTTACACTTCGAAATATGATAGGGATGGGATTTCGTGGTTTAAAGATGCGGAGATAAGGACTGGGTGGCTTCAGATTTTTCCGACGGGGATGCGGCGGATTTTGGGACCTTTAAGGCAGATATGGTTTTCGCATCTGGATTTGTCGGATTATGATGTGGTGATTTCGGTGACGGGAGCGGAGGCGAAAGCGGTGAAGACTCGGAACAAGAAGACTGGAAAAAAGGCGATACATATTTCGTATTGCCATGTGCCGACGCAGTATTATTGGCAGATGTATGATGAATATATGAAAGACCCAGGTTTCGGAAAGCTAAACCCGGTGGTGAGGGCGATATTTCGGGTAGCAGTGAAGCCTTTAAGGGCGGCGGATTATAAAGCAGCGAAGAGGGTTGATAAGTTTGTGACGATTTCGGAATATGCAAGGGAATTGATGCGGAAATATTACGATAGGGAATCAGAAATTATCCATCCGCCGGTGGATACTATTGATTTTAGCATAAAAGTTTTAAAAAGTCAAGGGCGGGGAAATACACAGGTTGTGGAAAACTATTACATTGTAACGAGTCGGCAAGTGAATTGGAAGAGGTTGGACATCGCGGTGGAGGCTTGTAAGGAGTTGGGGCGAGAGCTGGTGGTCGTGGGAGAGGGGCCAGAACATAATTCCCTTGTGAAATTGGCGAAAAATGTTCCGAGTGTTCGGTTTTTGCCGTTGATAGAGAAAAAAGAGTTGGCAGAGATTTTGGGGCGGGCGAAGGGGTATCTGTTTCCGAGTTTGGAGCCGTTTGGCATTGCGCCGGTTGAGGCGCTCTCGGCAGGATGCCCGGTAATTGCGTTGGGGCGAGGCGGAGCTTTGGATTATGTAAAAGACGGAAAGAATGGAGTATTGTTTAAGGAACAAACGGTGGAGTCGCTAAAGAAAGCGATTGTGAGATTTGAGAAAATGAAGTTCGAGCGCGAGAAGGTTTCAGAGAGTGCGAAGAAATTTGCGGCGAAGAGATTTGATAAGGAAATTTGTAGGGTGATTGATGAAGTGGGTCGAAAAAATTAATAGATTTTTATGGGTGGTGATGCCGGCGGCGCTTTATTTGTCGTATTATCCGGTGATTGCCCTTGGTAGTAATGAGTCGATGAATTTTGAATGGTCGGTGGCGCTTTTGTGGTTGGTGATGTTTGATGTGTTTGGGGTGGCAGAGTGGTGGCTCAAACGAGAATTGTTTTTGGTGGCGAAGAAATGGGCGACAAGGCGGTGGGCGGTTTTATTGTTCCCTTTGTTTGTGACAATTTCGGTAATTTGGTCTTCGAACAAAACGCGAGGGTTTTTGACGGCGATGGTAATGTGGGCAGTAATTCTTGCGATGATGATTATTTGGGAGCGGCGAGGAAAGATTGAGGAGAAGATGCGACGGGCGTGGTGGAAAGTATTTTGGGGTTCTTCTCTTTTGGTTTGTGGATGGTGCGTGGCGCAATGTGTGATGGATTTGATGGGGGTGCCGCGTGAGGCGAGTTTGATGTGCCTAGGATGTACATATGAGAGTTTTGGATTTCCACACCCGAATGGATTTGCGATTGAACCACAATTTATGGGGAATCTACTACTTGCACCAGTCATTATAGCAACGAGTGGAATCTTGACTGGGGCACGTCCTTCGGATGTATTCCGGGCCAATCTGGTCAAGTCTTCATGCTCCGCAGGACATATTGTAGCCAGATTTTTGCTTGTTTTATTCCTTACCTTTACGCTGTTTTTGACATTTTCGCGAGGAGCGATTTACGCATTTGTGATGGCGCTTGGATGTTTGACTGGGGCGATGGTGGTATGGAAAAAGAGAAAGGCAATTCGGGGACTTGTGAAAATGTGGGGAGTGATAATTCTCTCTTTTGTGATGGCGTTAAATTTTCAGGGTCTGATGGCGGCGGTGTCGCCGACGGACGATACTTATTTTACTGGTATGACGAAAGCGTTAAATCATTTGTCGCTTGGGACGATAGAGGTTCGGGCGATGAGTGCGAAGTATGATGGATACGTGGCGGAATCGACGGAGATACGGAAGCAGTTGACGCGAGATGGGCTGGCGGTATGGGGGAGAGATTTTCGGACGGTGATGATGGGGGTAGGAATAGGGGGCGCAGGGGAAGCGCTTTATAAAGCGGGGTTAACTGGGTCACCGAAGGAAATAATACAGAACGAGTATGTGTCATTGCTGACGGAAACTGGGGTGGTTGGGGTTTTGCTGTTGATGTTCGCGATAGGGTCTGTGATAGCTTGGATAACGAGGCTGATGCGGATGACGCGAGGGCGGGAGCGAGAGTGTTGGATGAAAAAAATGTTTGTGGTTGTGACGATGGTGGTGGCGTACGGGATAACGTTAGCGTTCTTTTCTGGGATGGTAAATGCTCTGCAAGTATATTTAATGCCAATAATGGTAACGGTAATGCTGTTTTCGCGGGAAGATTACAAAGGTTTCTTGAAGAAATTGGTGTCGTAGATTGTGGCGCCGCGGGATTCGTAGAATTTCCAGGCCTCTTCGCGACCTTTACCGGAGGTGAAATTGAGTTCGGTACAATGTTTGGCGTTAGCCCAGGCGAGCATGGCTTGCCAGAGAGCGCTACCGATGCCCTGCCCGCGACAAGTTTCGTCGGTGACAAAATCTTCGAGATAGGCGACTTTGCGGACGATTGGCCCCATGATGATAGAAAGCGTGGCGATGCCAACGATTTTGCCGCCAAGAACGGTAGATTCGGGGGCGGATTGGTCCAATTCGTTGATTGCAAGCAGTATATCGTGGGACGGGGAAGCAATAAGGGCGTCAAACCATTCTTTAGGGATTTCTCCGCGGTCTTTTTTGGAGCGGGAGAGTTGAATTAGTAATTCCCTGATGCGGGTGGCAATTTCTGGAGTGTATTTTGTAAGAGCAATGATTTTCACTATGGTTAACCTTTCTTTTAGTTTATTTTAGCGAGTGCGGAAGTAAGGGCGTTCTTTAGTTCATCGGAGAGAGCTGCGATGTCAGATTCGTTGTCGCCCCAGATGGTAATGCGAATTTTTGGTTCGGTACCAGAGGGACGGACGAGCAAACGACCGCTTGAAGTCTTGACTTTTTCTTCAAAGTGTGATATAATGGAGGTAATAGCGGGATTTTGATGTACCGCATTTTTTTGTTCGTTTGTTGCGGGGATGGTTGTTGAAATCTGGGGAAGTTTTTGAAGTATACTAGCAAGATCATGGAGCGAGGTGTTTGATGTGGCGATAATATTAGTCATCATCAGGCTGGTCAGCATACCGTCGCCGGTTGGTTCGCCGGGTAAAATAATATGGCCTGATTCTTCTCCGCCGAGTTTGATGTTGTGAGCTTTCATGGCAGCGGCGACATTAGAATCGCCGACGGAAGTGATTTCGGCGTGGATATGATGCTGTTTTGCCCAATTCAGAAGACCTTGATTTGACATAACGGTAATAGCGATTTGGTCGAGATTTAGGAAATTGGCAATAATGGCGATAATGTCGTCGCCGGTAATGGTATTGCCGGTGTGGTCGATAAGCAGGCAGCGATCACCGTCGCCGTCGTATGCGATGCCAAAATCAAGAGAATTTTCGGTGACGAGAGATTTTAGGGCGGATAAATGGGTTGAGCCGCAATTTTCGTTGATGATGCGGTTATAGGTTGGGGTACAATTGATGACTTCGGTAGTGGCGCCGAGGGCTTCGAAGATATTGCCGCCGAGAATACTCATGGCGCCGTTGGCGCAGTCTAGACCAATTTTAAGGCTGGAAAAATTGGCGGAACCGAGATAGTCGCGTAGATGTTCAGCGTAGAGAGCGAGGGCTTCGGTATGTAAATTCTCGCGGTCGGTAGGGGAGGCGAGAGGGAAAGTTTCGGAATTTTGGAGAGAGTTTTCGATAAAATTACAGCCTTTTTCGGAGAGTTTGACGCCGGAATGTTCCCCGCGTTCGAAGATTTTGATGCCATTGTCGGTGAAGGGATTATGCGAGGCGGTTACGTCGATAGCGAAGTCGAAGCCCATGTGATAAAAACAGTAGTTGATGGCGGGAGTTGGGAGAATGCCGACGCTGGAATACTCAAAACCAAAGGTTTCAAGGGCAATGGCGAGGTCTTGCAAGATCCACTCGGAGGATTCGCGGGTGTCACCGCCAATTAAAACTTTGGCGGGGCGGTCGGGGATGAGATCTGTCGCATAGTCGGCGAGGCCGGCGATGATTTGAGTGATAAAATCTTGGGTAAAATGGTCGGCTTCTTGCCTGATGCCGTCGGTACCAAAATATTTCATGATTTCCTTTCGTAAAGTTTTTTAATCACATCAATGGTAAGAATGATATCTTGAACGGAGCTGCCGCGCGATAAATCGGCGAGCGGGATAGAAAAACCTTGTAATATTGGGCCGGCCATAGTCCATCTGCCGAGATGCTCCATAGACTTGTAGAGAATGTTGCCGGAATTTAAATCTGGGGTGATGAGAATGTTGGCGTAGCCAGCGACGGGGGAACTTGGAACTTTTTTCTTGCCAATGTCGGGAACGATGGCGGCGTCGAGTTGCATTTCGCCGTCGATTTGCCAATCTGGATGGTTTTTGCGGATTTGGTTGATGACAGTAGTAATTTTATAAAGGTCGGGATTTTTGCCGCCGGAGCCTTTGGTAGAATAGGAAAGCATAGCAATTTTGGGTTGTGTTTTAAAATATGCCTCATGGGTTTTTGCGGTGTCTTCAACGATGGTGTAGAGTTGCTCGGTGGATGGTTGTTTGTTGACGCCGCCGTCGGCGATAGTGAGATGCGAGTTGTCTTTTTGGCAGATAAAACAGCTAGAAAAAAACGGGGAAGCAAGCGGAATTTCGGCTTTACAGGCAAGGAGAACGTCGCGCGAGGGGAAATCTATACCGGAAATGATTGAATCAGCCTCGCCGTTTGCGAGCATTTTGGTGGCGGCTTCGAGATTAGGAGCGGTGAGCCATTCTATGTCGGGAAAAGCGGAGGAGGCGGAACGGGCAGCTTGATTTGTGGTAATTTCTGGAAAGATGATTTTCATAAAGTTATTATAGCATATTTTGAGGAGTCGGGCGGAAAGTAACTTGAAAAGATTGGGGGTGACTTGTATAATGTAATTATGATAATGGAGTGTGGAGGGATGGTCTGAGATGTACGAAGTTTATTTGACCGGAAAGGCGATGGGGGCGAGTGAATGGCAAAAATTGGTGACAAGATTGATGGTGATGAGTTCTCAGGGCGAAAAAGTGGAACTAGTTTTGAGGTTTGAGGGGGAAATGCTGGGGATGTATTTGGAGATGGGGCGCGAGGTGCCGGCTAATTTAGCGGGGATTGATGGGGTGCAGTTTAGAAAAACGGAAGAAAAACTGCCTGAAATCAAGGCTCTTTCGGTTTTTAAAATTAAAAAAGATGACAAAAATGGGACGATTGCGGAAATAATGGAGAGAATGCGGGCCCAGAATGTAGAATTGAAGGAAGTGAGGTTGGTTTTCATAAAAATGCTTGGCAGTTTTATGATGAAAACGTATTTTATTGAGAAGAGAAAGTGGAATTATTATATTTGGCGGAAAATAGGCGCGAATTTTGAGCTTTTAAATGTGGATTTTCGGGGAAAGTTTTTGATGAAAAAACCGCCGAAAAGGTTAAACTCGTTAAAAACTTTGGGCTTGGCAACTGGTGAGGAGGCTGGGACGGTGATGAGCCTAGAAATGTATCCATATTTGAGTGAAAAAAGATTTCTTAGTTTAAAAAACTATGATTTCAGTAAACATACGGCGGTGTTTGGCGCAAGTGGAATGGGGAAGACGAAGTTTTTGGCGAAGATGATTGAAAGAACGGCGGCGGTTTATGGTGATAAATATCATTTTTTGGTGATAGATCCACATGATGCGATTCGCCAGGAGATTGGCGGAGTTGACGGGGCGAAGGTATATGATTATCGAGATCAGGATTGTGGTATCGGGTTATTTTTAGAAAGCGATCGTGATGTGGTTAGCAGTGTAGATATGACGCTTGCTTTAATTAAAACGTTAATGGAGGAGGGATGGAACGCGCGACTAGAAAGGTTGGTGAGGGCGAGTTTATATTTATTAATGGAAAATAGTGAACTTAGTTTTCAAAATATGCGAAGATTACTGACGGATGTGGCATATAAAAATGCGTTGATTCGACAAGTTGGAGAATATTTGCCAGAAAGTTTACAAGAATTCTTTTTACAGGATTATAATGAATTAAAAACGCAGTATTATGATGTAACCTTTGCGAGGGTTTTGGCTTTGATTGATGAGATGCAACTTACCCCGGCATTTTACCGGAAAAATGATAAGCGTTTGTTTCACGAGTTAACAGAGAACAAAATAACGATTGTGTCGCTTTCGCAGGCGAAGTTGGGAGAAAAGCCGGTTAAGGTGCTTGCAGGACTCATAATGAATCAACTATTCTTGTTAGGGATGCAAAGGAAGTTGCTTTATCGTACGATTTTGGTGGTGGATGAAGTGGCGGTGGTGGAGAATCCGGTACTGGTGAGGTTTTTGTCGGAAGCGCGGAAGTATGGAATATCAGTAATGCTGGCGGGACAATATTATGCGCAGATAACCGAGGAGCTGAAGACTGCGATTTTTGCGAATGTGGTGAATTATTATTGTTTTCGGTTGAATTATGATGATGCAGAGAGTTTGGCGAAGTATTTAGATATTGATTTGGTATCGGAGGAGGGGTTGAGAACGTCGGTGGAGTCTGGTGGTATGGTGGAAAAAATTAAGATGATTACAACGCTTTCGGCGCGCGAGATGTTGGTTAAAGTGGAGAGAAATGGAGTGCCTCTGCCAGCGATAAAAGGGCGGAGTTTGGACTATACGGGTAAGGCGGATACTATGATGGCGATGCGGATGAATCTGGTAGCGGAAAGAGAAGGTAAAGCGAAAGTGCCCTTCGGCTTTTCGGTGAAGGAAAAGAAAATGAAACTAAAAAACAATGTTTTTGATTTAATGCGAGAACAATCAACAAGTAGGAGAAAGGTTAACTAATGAATGAAAAAATAGCACAAGAAATGATTAATGAGGTGGTTTTGCAGATTTTTGGTGTGAAAAATCCATGGAATTTAACTGAATTTATGGAGAAGTTTGCGTTTGATATAAAACTGCCGGTTGAGGTACACGATTCGACGACTGGGGAAGAAACTTGGGCAGAGAGTATGAATTCGGCGAGATTCGTGACGCTAAAAAATGAGGAAGCGAGAGAAACTTGGATGCTGCCGCGGCGAGAGGTGAAGTCCATAGATGATATTATCGAGATTTGGCGAGAAACAAATTATACGACAACGGAGCGAAATTTTGGATCTTTGAATGTGGCACAGTCGGATACTATTTATGAGAGCGAAAATGTTTGGCGAAGTGCGAATTGTAATAGATGTAAAAATATTGCGTTTTGTGATGGGTGTCATGCGTCGGAATATGTTTTGGCATCACAGAGGTCTGGGTCATGTTCCTATTGTTTAAGAGTGGATGATTCTGCGAATTGTACAAATTCTTATAACGTAATCTGTTCGGGTAAAATTTCTAATTCTCTGTTTATCCAAGATGCGAATTCGTTACACGAATGTATGTTCTGCTCGCATATTGCGAACAAGCGATACTGTATTGCAAATATGCAGTTTGAGAAAGAGGAATACTTTGCTTGGAAAAAAGTTGTGATGGACTGGATTATGGAGGTAGGGGAAGAGTAAAAAACGGAGGACTTGGTCCTCCGTTTTTTATGGTAGATTATTTATCTACGACTTCGCCTTCGACGGGCTCGTCTGAGTTGTTCTCTTTTTTGCCTTCAGACTTTGACTCGTCCTTTGATGCCTCTTGGTACATTTTAGCGCCAATTGGCATAATCTTATCAGAGAGTTCTTTAGCGGCAGCTTCTAGTTTATCTTTGTCGGCGGAATCGTCGCTTAAAACTTTCTTGGCTTCTTCGACGGCTTTCTTGATGGTTTCTTTATCGTCGTCGGAAATTTTATCTTTGTATTCGTCTGGCATTTTTTCAGCTTGATAAATGGCGTTTTCAAGATGATTCTTAACATCAACAGTTTCACGCTTTTTCTTGTCTTCATCAGCATACATTTCGGCTTCTTTTCTGGCTTTTTCGATGTCGTCTTTGCTCATATTGCCAGAGTTTTGAATAGTAATAGATTGTTCCTTGCCGGTGCCTTTGTCTTTGGCGGTAACGTTCAAAATACCGTTGGCGTCAAGGTTGAAGGTTACTTCGATTTGTG
>CAYSSH010000014.1:0-14161 GCA_964433705.1 uncultured Candidatus Saccharibacteria bacterium
ACAGAAACAAACCCGTTGAAATTTCTAGTTGATTGGTCTCAAACGATGTATAATAAAGGTATGAAGAAACTACACATTCCAGTATTATTATCTGAAGTTTTAGCAAACCTCGCACCCCGTAGAGATGAAACATATTTGGATCTTACGGCAGGATATGGCGGGCACGCTGAATCAATTTTGGATGTAACACAGAATTATAAAAATTCAGTCCTTGTGGACCGGGATGATTTTGCGGTAAAATATCTGACGGAAAAGTTTCCGTCGTCACTCAAAATCATTCATGCGGATTTTTACAGTGCTATGTTACAGCTTTTATCGTGTGGAGAAACTTTCGATATGATACTCGCAGATTTTGGAGTTTCTTCATTGCAACTAGATCGCCCAACTCGTGGCTTTTCATTCCGCGAAGATGGCCCTCTGGATATGCGAATGGACCAGCGCCAATCATTAACCGCAAGCGACATTATTAACAAATGGAGTGAAAGGGATCTTGCTGAGATTTTCGTAAGATACGGGGAAGAAACTCCCGGTCGTGCGCAAATGCTCGCAAAGGAAATCATATCTCATCGTCCCATAAATAGTACTAAACAGCTTGCCAATCTTATCGCCGCTAAATCGAAACATAGCCGCATCCATCCCGCCACCAGAATCTTTCAGGCTATCCGCATCGTCGTTAACGATGAATTAAAGGAAATTGAAATGTCCCTACCACTTCTTCCGAAGCTCTTGAAACCGGGCGGACGCGTCGCCATCATTACTTTTCATAGTCTCGAAGACCGTCTGGTGAAAGACTATTTTAAAGAAATGTCGAGTCATGGCGAAGAATCGCCTCTTAGTATTATGACCAAGAAACCGATCGTTGCAAACCAATCTGAATTAGTTATCAACCCGCGTGCGAGAAGCGCGAAGCTGCGAGTCGCGAAGCGGAATTGATAAAAACAAAAACAAAAAACAAACAAAAAAAAGGAGTTACATCATGCCAAAACAAATATTAGTTGCGAACAAATCACGCAAGCAAACCATCAAGGTTCACTTCCGCTAGACTAAACCGGGCGGGGATTCCACAGTGTCCCCGCCGGATTTTTAAAACTGCGACATGGACCGCCAAAGGTCCACCAAAAATAGAGTTTTCACAAGGAGTGTGAAGTGTATGACCTTCCCAGGGGAAACGCTGGTAGTTTACTTATAGCTCTGGCTACTAGCGTTCCTGGACTAAGGCTCTGTGAAAACTAAACAAAAAACAAACATCAACATAAAATAGCGAGGAAAATAAAATGCTAAGCCAAACCACATATGTATCGCGCAGGGAAACGTCGTTTTCTGGTAGCTTCGTACGCGGCCGAAATACTGTTCGCCATACCCGCCATAGTCTAGGTTCTATCTCACAAATTATTATTATCGGAATGATTACCGTCGTATTTGGTTTGATTTATGTTGCCGAAGGGACAAAAGCCACTTCGTTTGATTATGAAATTTCTGCCGTCGAAACTGAAATCTCTGAAATGACCGCACGTCGTGATGACTTGGCGGTTGAAAAAGCGCGACTCACGTCTGTTGCCGCCGCCAAAAATAGTGCTGTTGCTATGAATATGGAAGACGCCTCAGTTAGTGGCTATGTCACCGAGTAGTGATATAATAATAATATGTCGCGCATCAAAATTCTGAGAATCATTACCTTGTCCGCACTTGGTCTTATTACGGTGCGGCTTTTTGGTATTCAGATTATCGAACATGACCAATGGGTCGCAAAGGCTAACGAACAACACACTCTACTCGAAACCATTACGCCCCGTCGTGGCGAGATTTATATGATGGACGGGTCTGAACCAGTCGCTGTTGTTTTGAACCAGACAACATTCCAAGTTATCATCGACCCTGCGGTTACGCCAAAAGACGATCTTAAAACCACCCTTGACAAATACGCAAAAGATTATATAACTGCGAATATTGATGATATATATAATATAGAAGGCTTGCGCTATTACGTTGTCGCAAAAAACATACCATATTCTGACGCTTCTAAAATCGCCGCTGTAGGGCTTTCTGGCGTTTGGCTAAAGGACGGCAATAGCCGTGTCTATCCAGAAGGTGAAATGGCAAGTACTGTCCTCGGTTTCGTTAATGCCGACGGGATTGGTCAATACGGCGTTGAAGGAGCGTTTAATAACCTACTCGCAGGGAAAGAAGGCCTGCTTAAGACCATCTCCGACATCAACAATGTCGCACTTTCAATCGGGGACGATAACATTAAAATCCCCGCCGAAGACGGAAAAAACATTGTTTTGTCCATTGATCGCGGCCTTGAAAAAGGCGTTGAAGAACTCGCCGAAAAAGCCCTTTCGGACGGTGAAGCTACTAATGCCGCCGTTCTTATTATGAAGCCACAAACTGGTGAAGTCGTAGCGATGACTACCTTACCAAATTATGATCCAATGAATTACGGACATGTTAAAGATGCTTCTGCCTATGTCAATCAAGTTACCGAAGTCCCCTATGAACCTGCTTCCATCTGTAAAAACTTCGCTTATTCTGCCGCGATCAACGAAGGGAAGATGACTCCAGACAGCACCTATTTTAATGAACACTATACCTATGTGGATGGCTGGCAAATCTGGAACGCCGAACGTCGTTCTTCGCTCTATGGCGAAATTGATATGAGAAAAGCGTTATTCTGGTCGCTAAATACTGGTTCTATTCAGGCGCTCCGTTTTCTCGGTGGCGACCCGGAACACATTAACCAAAAAGGCAGGGAATTACTCTACGATTACTACCACAACAAATTTCGTCTTGGCAGAGCTACTGGCATCGGTTTGATCGAAGCGGTCGGCTACATTGAAGATCCAAACGAAGGTTGGGGTCGCGACTCAACTTATGCGAATATGACTTTTGGCCAAAACCTCGGCATCACGATGATTCAAACTGCGACCGCCTTTTCCGCCGTTATTAATGGTGGATACTGGCGCACTCCCACCGTTGTTAAGGGTACGCTTGAAAACAATCAAATCACTCCTATCGCAAGCATAAACCAAGAGATTATCGAAGAACGTATTCTTTCTGAAAATACTTCCTCGGTAATGCGCGAGATGTTAATTAATAACCGCAACTATAAAGGTGATCCAGAAGGCTATGCAGTTGGCGGCAAATCTGGTACCGCCCAAGTCATTCGCGACGGTGCTTACGACGATTCCTTCGCGGAACTGATTGGCTCATACATTGGTTTTATCGGCCCATCGGATCAGCTGCCCGAGTACGTCATTATGGTTAAAATGTGGGGCGAAGGGAAGAGCATCGGTAGTGGTGACGCTATGGGCCTGTTCGACGAGCTTTCGAATTTTGCCATAAACTATTTAAAAATCAAACCAGGAGGAGTATAATATATATATGACCATAAATGACGAAATGTTTTATGGATTATTGTTGGCACTTGCCGGTTTTTTGCTATCTATGCTCTTAACCCCAATCTACACACATTTCGCCTACAAATATCATTTCTGGAAACAACAAAAAAAGACGACCGTTGACGGTAAAGCCTTGCCAGTAATGACTAAACTTCACGCTCATAAATTCAAACATACTTTCCCAACCATGGCGGGACTTATCGGCGTCGTTTCAGTTACTTTAGTTACATGGCTCTTTAACCTCGATCGTGGGCAAACATGGTTGCCACTCGTCGGCTTCCTTGGAGGCTCTTTCGTCGGAGTTATCGACGACTCAATCAATATCTTTGGTTCTGGACGCGGTGCAGCTGGACTTCGCGGTCCAGTTAAATTCTTCCTTATTTCCATTGTCGGTCTTGTACTTGGCTGGTTTTTTGCCGTTAAACTTGGTTGGACTTCTATCCTTATCCCATTCATCGGTAATCTTGAAATTGGCATCGTTCCGATGATTCTTGTTTTTGCCTTTGCGCTTGTTGCAACCTCAAATGCCGTCAATATTACGGACGGTCTTGATGGTTTATCCGGCGGACTCGCCATGCTTGCTTATGGCGCTTTTGGTGTAATCGCAATGTTCCAAGGCTCGGTCCTGTTGTTCGGCTTTTGTATGACGGTCGTTGGTTGGCTTTTAAGTTACATCTGGTTCAATGTGCCGCCAGCGCGTTTTATGATGGGCGACACCGGCTCCTTCGCGCTCGGTGCCGGACTTGGAGTCGTCGCTATGATGACTAATTCCTTCCTACTTTTGCCAGTCATTGGCCTAATGTTTGTTATTGAAACTGGTTCCTCCCTCATTCAGCTTACTTCCAAAAAACTTTTCCATCGCAAAATCTTTATCTCCGCCCCGATTCATCATCACCTTGAAGCTAAGGGTTGGGGCGAGGCTAAAATCGTGATGCGTTTTTGGATTATGGCTGGTGTTTGTGCGCTCATCGGCGTCTTTCTGGCCGCCGCTGGGGGTGCGATTTGATGCGCAAGCACAAGTCTGACATCGCCATTCTTTTTACTACTCTCGGTCTTATGGCGCTCGGTCTGATCGTCATCTATGCCATCGGTCCCATGCGCGCTAATGTTCTAAACTCCGCCTACGGCACATCTTACGGTCAAAACGATTTTTTTATCGGGCAGTTACGCTCCGTCGCCCTCTCGCTCATCGCCTTTTTTCTCGCTTTTAAAGTCATTCCATATCAATTTCTCCAAAAACTTGCCAAACCGCTCATCATCATCGCCATCTCGCTGTCCGTCCTGCTTTGGATTCTCGCCATGTCTGGCTCTTCGCTCGCCAAATGCGAACTCGGCGAATGCCGTTGGTATAATCTCGGTCCAATCAGTTTCCAGCCCGCCGAATTTTTAAAACTAGCTCTAACGGTTTATCTTGCAGATTTTCTCGCCCGTAAGAAAGAGAGTGGCAAAATTGGCAGGCTCAAAGAATTTTGGCTCCCGCTCGCTATTGTTTGCGGCACTTCGCTTGGGCTTGTAGTTGTCGCTCAGGGTGATCTTGGCACTGGCGTTACTCTTGTTGCCATCATCTTCGCTATGCTATTTTTGTCCGGCATTTCGCTAAAACAATTTCTTATCGTCCTTATTTCTGTCATCTTTATTGCTGTCGGCGCCGTCGCAACCTCTAGCCACCGAATGCAGCGTGTCGATGCCTGGATTGCAACTATTACCGGCGGCGCTAGCTCGGATTCTACTTACCATATCGAAAACGCCATGCTTGCTATCGGCACAGGTGGTCTTACCGGCGTCGGAATTGGTAATTCCGTTCAAGCAACCGGCTATCTCCCCGAATCCATTAATGACTCTGTCTTCGCCATCATGGGCGAAACCTTCGGCTTTATTGGTCTCCTCGCGATTATTCTTGTCTTTGCGGTGATGCTTTTAAGCCTTCTAAAAGTCGCGAACCATCTTTCTCCGCCGGACGAACGTCTTTTTGTCGTCGGCGTTTTCGCATGGGTTCTCGCTGGTGTTTCTGTCAATATTATGGCGATGACCGGTCTAGTTCCGGTTACCGGTATTACTCTGCCGCTTTTGTCTTATGGTGGTACTAGTATGCTGTTTTTAGCTTACGCTTTAGGTGCAGTTTTGCAAATTTCGTGCTATACTAGTAGAGAGGAAGTTAAAAATGAAGATATTAATAGTCGGGGGCGGATCCGGGGGACACATTACTCCAGCCGTCGCCGTCGTTCGTGAAATCATAGACATAAAACCTCGTGCCAAGGTAGAATTTTGGACAGATTTTAAATATTTCAGTAACGTCACTAAACTCACAACCGAACTTGGCGTATCTTGGGTTGACGGCAGAGAATCAAGACGTGGCTCATCTATCCGCGTTCGCCGCCTTCCTGCCGGTAAATTTCACCGCTACGCCAGTTGGAAATTTGTTGATTATTTTAAACATTTCGACATCACCTTAAAAGACATTATCCTTGGCAACTTTTTCGGCTTTTTCGGCTTTCTTGGTGGTCTAATTACGAGTTTTTTCCGTCTTCTGCCTAAATCCGCCCGTCCCACCGTTATCTTTTTGAAAGGTGGCTACGTCGGTCTGCCGGTTGGTCTTATTGCTAGACTTTTTAAAATCCCTTATGTCATCCATGAATCAGACGCCGTCGCCGGTCTTGCTAATCGCCTCTTGATGAAGAAAGCCCGCACCGTTGCTTTTGGTATGCCAATCCCCGACGAACTGAAAAAAGCCCATCCGAATTATATCTGGACTGGTATCCCAGTCGGTCCCGAATATCGCCCAGTTTCTGCTTCGCGCCAGACATCCTTAAAAAAGGCTTTTGGTTTTAGTGTAGAAAAGCCTCTCGTCGTGATTACCGGTGGCTCGCAAGGCTCCGAGAATCTCAACGAAGCCACCCGTATTGTCCTTCCAGAACTCTTGAAAACCGCCTCGGTTGGTCTTATCGCCGGGCGCAAACACTACGAAGATATGATAGACCTCAAACAATACGAAAACTGGGATCATGCGGCGCTTGAATCGGATTTCCGCATGTGGGAATTTAACACTACCATGAATGAGCTTATGGGCGCTGCTGACGTCGTTGTTTCTCGTGCCGGCGCAACAACTATCGCCGAACTCGCTAGCCTTAAAAAGCCGATCATTATTGTTCCTTTCGAATTCCTGCCCGGTAGTCATCAAGTCAAAAACGCCGAGCGCCTCGCCGATTCTGGCGCTGCTATTATGCTAAAAGATGCCGAAATGATGAAAAACCCCGCGAAATTGTTAGAGGACATCCGCCATCTCATCCGCTCGCCAAAACTTTCTGAAGATATGGCTGAAAAACTGCACGAAAAAGCCCGCCCCGACGCCGCTCGTCATCTTGCTAAACTGATTTTGGGGGAGGAATAGGTGGGCGCCGCAGAGGAAATTCCAAAACTCGCCCGTCGCAAAGAAAATCGTCGCTCGACGATTAAATCTGGACGTACTATTGGCGAAAAAAGGGAAAAGCTCGAAACTGCTTCGGAACGTGCCTCTGCCCATAAGAAAATTAAGCGCCAACAAACCGTCAGAATCGCTCTAGTTGTAGCTAGTTTTGTGATTGTCGGAGTTGGGCTATTTTACCTCGGTACTTTTTTTCTCGGCGACAAAACAGAATCGCCAACCCATACCTCCGTTGTCATTCCATATTCTCCCACCATCCCCATCGAGGACCAAGACGCAGGTCAGGACGGCGCACATATCACCTCCCGCATGAAAGAGTTTATCGGCCAGCTAGAATCAGATTTACGTGAACTTGGTTATCGCCCAATTAAAGCCGTCATTCCTACTGGCGCCATCCGCGAAGTGGACTTCTATTTAGACGGCGTCCCGGGTTTTCTGAAGACCACCATCGACCGCGGCACCGGCGTTACTGCCGAAGATGCCGACCGCGTCATCCGTTATCTTAAGGGGGAGGGAATCACTTCTTACGAATACATCGATATTCGCATCGAAGGTCGAGCCTATTGGAAATAAAAAATCCTCCAAATCTCAAAAGTTGTGATATAATAAAGTTATTAACAACAAATTGGACTCCGTTGTTAGAAAAATTTGGAATTGTTAAGAAGGTATTATAGGCGCCACGAGGCCTTTGCCTTCTTAGGGTTAGTCCTAAAGCTAGCAACGGAGTCCACTCGCGGCGCCTATTTTATGAGGTCTGCCGCCGAGATAATAAAGTGAGGCAACATGCGGGCAAAAAATCATAACATCAAACCAAACAATCTTAAAACGAGATTTAACAGGGGAATAAAAAATCATAACCTTGAACTTTTAAAACATAACCTTATGTTTTCGTTACCTATGTTTATGTTTTTCTCCGCCTACTTTTTCGCCCAAAATGTTTTCGCTACCGCCACAGATTCCGCTAGTGTCAAAATGAGCGTGCGGTCTAATTACAGTATTGAAGTGGTACTGCCATCCCTCGATGCGTTAACTCTCACGCCAAGTGCCAGTGGCTCATTTAGCTCGCAAGATGTTACAGTGAGCGTAGGTACGAATAATCCTACTGGCTATACTCTTACGATGTCTTCCGACTCTACGGAGCTTACTCGTAGCTCCGCCATTAATGGCAGTACTCCCACTATTGCTACTCTAGAATCCGCCGCGGCGGAAGCAAGTTTTCCAACTAATCGCTGGGGATATAAACGCACGACCGGCTCTACTACTGACATCAGTTATCAGCCAATGCTAACAAATTCTAGCATCACCCTTAATAATACGGAAGGTCCCGCCAATGCGCAGGACAGTCAAAGCACGATTAACTTTGGTGTCAAACTTAATAACGCTATTCCAAGCGGTACGTATAGCATTACGCTCACGTTTTTAGCAGTAGCAAATAAATATATAGAAGATACGGGGCTTTATATGCAGGATATCACGTTAGCGGATTGCCCATCAGGAGAGGAAGTAATAGTGACGGACGAGAGAGATGACGGAAAATACACCATCGCGCAACTAGACGGAGTTTGCGTAATGACGCAGAATTTGAGATATATCGGTGGTGGAGAGGACGTATTCAGTTACCTAGCATCTGGAACCGGAACTCGCAGGGCAACTATGGAGAATTCGGCAGGGAATACTTTTGATGCGGAGTTCTCGGCAAGCGCCTCTTACAACCCATATTTTTATTTTGACGCAAGTCGGTCGGCCAACTATGGAGAATTTATCGCAGACGACTACGGTGTATATTACAACTTCGCAACCGCGTCGGGCGGAACTGTCACAGGAACAACGAACGCCAACGACAATACTGCGAGTATCTGTCCGGCTGGCTGGTCGTTACCAAGATCTTCTACCGACGGCAGTCAAACGTGGGGTGGTATTAGCGCTAGCACAATTGCGGACAGCGGGTTCTTTGATACTCTCGCTGGTCTTTATAATGCCGGCTTGAGCGGTGATGGATACAATGCGGCTTGGTGGTCTGCTAATGCCTATGACAAATATCAACGGTGGGAGTTGCTAAACTTAAACTATGGCAATTTCGACACTCAGATGACTGCCTCCCGTAATTTACTATTGTCAGTACGTTGCATTTTGGAGCCTGAACCGATAAACTGGTGCGAAGAGAATGATGCCTCTTATTGTATGCAAGAGCCAGAGGAGATATTTGCAGATTTGGCAGAAGGGGATATGTTGATGGCAATGGACGCTCGAGACGGTGAAGAATATATGATTACAAGGTTAAATAGTGTCGTAGTGATGGCGAGCAACTTGCGGTATCAGGGAAATCTCGAAGAAAGCGGGACTTATAACCCTGCGGCGGCAGTTAATTCGGCAGGAAGCACATTTGCAATGGAACCTTATACGAATTATAGTTACGACGATGCTTATTACTATGTGTCTGAAGATCCAATCTATGCTGAAGAGTATGGAGTTTACTATAACTTTGCTGCGGCGTCCGGCGGAACAATTAAAGGGTATGAGAATATAGACGGCATTACAGCAAGCGTTTGTCCGCAGGGGTGGACGCTGCCAGAATCAAACGAGTCCACTTGGGGTTACATACTTATAGATATAATTAAGGCTAGCGGTTTATTTGATGTCTTCGCCGGTGATTATTTTGGCGGCACGCTATCCAACGATAGCGACGTTGGATTCTGGTGGGCATCCAATGCAACTGCAACAACAAACCGCTATGTTCTGTACAATGTTAGTGATGACGGCATAGGTCAAACGGAGTTCGATCGTATCTATTATGCGCTTCCAGTGCGATGTATTTTAGAATAACCCCCGAACAACTATTAGCTACAGTCAAGTCTAAATTATATGACCCCACCCACGCTCATCTCTCAGGTGGGGTCTAACATATCAAATTTGCAGAATTGTTCGGTTTTTGTTCGGGTAAGGTATAGTGTCCTTTTGTTCGGTTTTTGTTCGGCGAAATCCCGAACAAAAAACCAAGCTAGCGCTCACACCGGCTCCATGAAACAGGGAAAGACGAAAAATAGGGAAATAAAGCGGGGAAATATCAAAACCCGAATTTTTGCCCAAAACCCCAAAAATCCGCCTAAATTCAGGCAAATCCGCCTAAGCCCCACAGCCGCCACAACCCCCACAAAACCCAACCCCACCATCAAGCCAAAATCCAAATCAGCAAAACTTCGAACGAACGTCCTAACCGTAAAATCACCCCCATCAATTCCCCTATTTACCACGAAAAACTAACCATTACCAGAATTTTACCCCGTCATAGACGCATAAGTTTACGTCTTTTTCCGCCAAGTGAAAAGTCTTAAAATCTACATTGTGCGACATTAAACATTTCACAAAATCAACCCACAGCTAGACTTGCAAAAAATCTATAACCCCCATAGTCCCATCGTTCTGTCCTTAAAGCTACTCGTCTAACCTGAGCCCCGCCCTAATGGCGGTCTTTTTTCGAGTCATGCGACTTCTTCGGCTCTTGCTCCTGTTTGCCTGTTTTTATGTCGGATCCTTGCTTAGCTACTAGTGACGCCAAATCTTTTAGCCCCAGCCTTTCTTTACCTTCAGCAGTATTCGGGCTGAGTTTCAGCTTCCGAAAATCGCCAGCCGGCGTTGGGACAAATTTAAAGTTCGGTTTTTGTTCGGTATAACCAACTCCCACTCGGTCGGCCATCCCAGCACGATCAAACTTATCTTCATCCGCCCCATACACCCCTCCGCTGCCGGCCATTCTGCCAGAATCAGATAATTCCCTCTTGTATTTCTCACTCTGCTCAATCGTTTCGCGGATCTCCGCCTCGACCTCCTCGCGCGGCCTGGCGTAATGTTCGCGCGAGAAAGCAACTATTCTATCAAAATTATTAGCTGGCGAATCGGGAATTGAGAGTGTCGTTGCCGAAAACGCCGGCACTTTTTCGCCGTTGATGATCATAGAAATAATAAAATGACGATTATTTAGCTGTAGCAAATCAGATGCCTCAAAAGTCGGCTCAAATTGTTTTACTAGTACCGGCGCATCGTCTGCCGAAACCCGGAAGGAAATCGTTGTCCCCACGTTTCCAAACACCGCATCGCGCACTGAGTCAGTCATTTGTGCTACATATTGATTCGCGACGGTCAAATTTAGCCCATATTTCCGCGCCTCAGATAGAATTACCGCAAACGAATCTGTCGCAAAGTTCTGAAACTCATCTACATAAAGGTAAAACGGCCGTCTGTCTTCAATCAATGGAATGTCAGACCGACTCATCGCGGCGAGCTGCACTTTTGTGACTAGAAAAGCTCCTAAAATTGAGGCATTGTCCTCTCCTATTAACCCCTTTGACAAATTTACCACTAAAATCTTCCCCTCGTCCATAATTTTACGAATATCAAACGACGATTTCGGTTGCCCAATAATATTGCGAATAATCGGATTGGCCGTAAAGGCTCCCACCTTATTGAGGACTGGCGCAATAGACTCATTCACCTGCTTTTCGTTCCATTGTCCGAATTCATGTTTCCAGAACTGTAAAACCGTCACATCCTTACAGTAATCCAATGTTTCTTTGCGGAAATCTCTGTCAGTCAACATACGCGAGATGTCGAGCAGTGTCGCAGACGGGCGGTCGAGCAGCGCTAGTAGAGTATAACGCAAGATATGTTCTAGCCGCGGACCCCAAGAATCTCCAAACATACGCTTTAAAACCCCAATCACTTCAGAGCAAATATTCGGTTTCCGCGCTGGGTCGGTAATTTCCAAAGGATTAAATGCTACAGGGTATGACGTATCAGCCGGATTGAAATAAACCACATCCTTTATCCTCGTCTCTGGTACGAACTTTAAATTATTAATAGCAAAATCCCCATGCGGGTCGATAATACAATAACCATGGTTATAAAATACGTCGGAAAGCGCCAAAAGCTCCAAAAGTCCGCTTTTCCCCGCTCCGGTCTGACCAATAATATAGACATGCCGACCCCTATCGCGACGCGTCAGGCCAAATTGATGATTGATGCCACGAAAATTCGTCAGTCCAAACGCCGAAATATTCTCATCAACATAGGCATTCCCCGTTATGACCGGTAGTTTTGCTGGCGGTTCAGCGGTTTTTGATGATGCCCACACTATATTCGGGGTTTCTACTGAAGTGTGCGGCAAATGATACACGCTCGCTAGCTCGGAAATGTTTAAAATAAACCCGCGGTCGGAAAACTCCCGCACCTTATAAACATCTAAATCTTTCGCGTTGAAACTGCCGCCGACCTGTCTAAAGCCATTCAAATTTGTGGAGTTAAATTGTTTAAAAGTCCCAACTAGCGCCTGCATATTCAGCTTCGCATTCACCTCATCCGTCCCCAAATACGCCAAGCGAATTTTTACTTCGTATCCTAACTTAGTGGCTTTCTCCTCGGCTTTGCTGATTTGAGTCTTCACTCGTTCGGACAATTCCACTTTTGGAGCGTCCGAACCGGTCCCTCCGGCTGGCGGACGAAATAATGCCCCAAGTACTTCAACTAGCCATGTCCAGTCTATTCCGGTACTAATAAATAGTGGTTTTCGCCCCATTTTCGCCCGCGTTACCCATTTATCGGTTGTACTCTTATGCCAATCGTCCGGAATCGGCCGCGTCAAAATCTGAATCCACATCTCCTCACTCTGGTCTGGGTCTAGTTTCGCCAGCGTTCCGGTAATTCCCGCGAGTGGATCTACCTCGAAAGTATCAAAAGTTTTAATTGGCAGAGCGTCATTCTCAATCAGCCCTAGTTCGGCGCTATAACTCACTGCATATTTTGCCCGATTATCAACATAATCTTCGTTCATTTTATAAATCTGCACCGTCGGGTATTGCGAATAAATCTGTCCCTCTACAAAACTTTGTAGCACCTTCGGCACCCACACATAAAACCTAATCTGACCCGCCGTCGATACAATTTCAAACGACAAATGTTCCTGAACCCCACCAGAATTCTTCAGCTCATTTTTGTCGCGTAAAATCCCATGCAAACTTGCAAACATCTGCTCTGCCGCTAACTCCTTTTTGTCATTCGTGCGCGGAATTTCCAGCATCAAAAGTACCGAATCAACATTTAAAACCTTCAATTTATTGAGCTTTTTATAATTGCGGTATGTTAAAAATGCCAAAACCCCTACTACCGGTATCCAGAAAATTGGCATCAATATAAAATGTATGACTTCGTTCATAAAATAATTATATCATATCGCGGTTTGTCGCTCAATAACTCTACTTCGCTACCGTATAGAGATTGCGGTCAATCTTCCGAAATAGTTGCTTGTTCTGCAAATTAAGCAGGATCGTAGTTTCTTTTACTTTTCTGACTCTTAAAACCTGCTTTACAATTTCCTCTCTAGTCAAAGGTTTTTCGGATTTTTCCAAAATGCCAGTAATAATCTCGGAAATCGTTCCCTTTTTGTAGCCCCAAGATGACAGCGCATAAATTCCCCGCCCAATTAGCACAAATCGCGAATCTTTAATCAGTTCATTATGAATCGCCTGGACTGTCACGTTCTTACGCTTAAAATTCGAGCCGCGAATTTCTTTCGCAATGTCCGAAAAATGCATCGGCTCCTTGTGCGCCTCTAAAATTACAAAAATCTTGTCGCGAATATTTCGCGGATTTACCGAAGGCCATTTAGCCAACCCCCAAACACCATTTAGGGTCGCCAGTTCTTTTGAAATTGACGCTACCGCCCGAATATGGTCAGGATGCTCATAATCTAGCACATTGTCAAGCTCATCTAGCGTCATCGGCTTCTTATTCTTCCGAATAACCTCAACAACCTTATCCACTCTTGTCCGAATGGTTGTCGCATTGCCATATTCCGCAATCCCCACCGCCGCGTTATATCGGTCATTTTCCTCAACCACCGTCAAATTATTTGCGAATGTAGCAATAAAATTAATCCCCGCTCTCTCGGAGGCGGAAGTTTCTTTTCCATAAACCTTATCTGCAAGTTCAGAAAGTCTTGCGACGCGCCCCATCTCAGTTAGATTTCGGACCAATATCTTTTCAGCGGCGGCGAGTTCTGGAATGTGATTTTCTTCTGCGGAAATTTGAAGATGAATCAAAATCGCTTTTTCAAGTTGTCTGACCCGTTCACGCGTAATTGACAACATTTCGCCAATTTCTTCAAGGGTTTGTTTTGAGCTTTTTAAGCCAAATCGCCTCGAAATGATTTCACGTTCGCGGTCTTGTTCGATGACTTTTAGACTGCCGGAGATTGCTTTTTTCAGGATTTCCGCATTTTGGTCCATTAGTTTATTCCTTACTCTTTATCTGTTAATATTATCACTTAATACTATTATATCATACTTAACAC
>CAYSSH010000015.1:0-13435 GCA_964433705.1 uncultured Candidatus Saccharibacteria bacterium
CAAGACAAATACCATGCTTAATACCAATTCGCACCAGATTCACCGTCGTAAATGAGCAGTTACCGCGCCCTGTTACAATTCCGTCACTCTCTGGAAACACACTCGCAAACACCCGCGTTCGGCAACCCATCGTTGCAATTTCGGTTCGGTAATCGCCTTTTTTGTAATACTTAAGATTATAAGGCGCATCAATAAAACAAAAATTCGGGAATAGCCTTTTCGCGCTTACTTCCATTGATTTTTTAAACAAATCGTAATTGGGATCATTCGGTTCATAATTCACACCAGATTTCACCTTAAAAATTGAAATCGGAAAAATTGGCGTTTCACCTTTCCCCAGACCATTCTCTGTCGCTTCCAATAAATATTTTGAAACCAAACGTCCAGCCGGCGTGGTGTCAGTTCCAAAATTTATAGAAGTAAACGGCACTTGCGCCCCCGCTCGCGAATGCATTGTATTAAGATTATGGATAAACCCTTCCATTGCTTGTAGAGTTTCGCGTTCGACGTCCTCATTCGATGCTGTCACTACTTCCTTTGGCCACTTTGCTTTTAGTAGTTTATCATCATCACCAAAATCATAATCGTCTTTTACTTCGAGCGATATTTTCTTCCCAGAAAACTTGTTGTATTTTTCAAGATTTCGCTTCAAAGCCTTTCGAAAAGATTTATTTACTCCAGGCGCCATCGCATAATCAAAATTCGGTATCGATTGTCCGCCATGTTGTTCGTTTTGGTTAGCCTGTAACAAAATTGCTGCTAAAGCCCCATAAGATCCAATAGAATTTGGCGTTCTAAGATGTCCATGGCCAGTGTTAAATCCACCGTTTTCAAATAGCACAAATGGGTCAGATTGGCAACAAGTTAACGTCCCAGTTGCGTAAAAATCGAGGTCATGGATATGAATATCGCCATTATCATGCGCCGCCGCAATATCTGGACGTAGCAAAAGCGACTTCGCAAAAACCTTAGAGCCTTCCGCCCCAAACTGCAACATTTTACCCATTGCTGAGTTGCCATCCACATTTGCATTTGAGCGTTTTACGTCTGAGTCCTCGCTCGCATCAGCATGCGAAATTGTTCGGTAAATATTCATGAGATCGGATTTGGCCTCGCGTCGGCGTGAACGCTCTTGGCGATACTGGATATATTCCTTTGCAGTCTTTTTGAATGAAGATTCAAGCAAGATATCTTCAACAATGTCTTGAATTTGCTCAACATGAGGAGTACGCGCTTTAATAGTTTCGTCGGCCCGCTTTAAAACTTTTTCAGCCAAAGCCTTCGCCCGATCGAATTTAAATTCTTCCGTCACTAGCCCCGCTTTCGCAATTGCTTCAGTAATCTTATCCGGATCAAACTTTACAATTTTCCCATCCCTCTTAATAATTCTTTTGAACATAAAATTTACCTCCTCTTTGTAATTCTGTTCAATTTTAATAATTATATGACCTTTTAGTAGACGGGACCAGGGTAATGCAAATGTTTGGTACCCCTACATTTAGCGTCTTAATATAATTCTACCACACTAAATGTAGTAATTTCAAGACTTTTATGCTAAAATGTAAATATTACAACAGTACCAATTTTTAATTTCTTGTGTTATAATAGAATGCGGCTATTTGTGACAACCAAGGGGGATCAATCATTGGAAGACAACCTCACTCTCGCGGAAGAAGAAATCGTTCACGAAAATTCTTATATAGAATTTCTCCCGAACCATCCCATCTTGCGACACATTATCGAAGTCGTTGGAATCGTCATTCTTCTCTCCTTACCAGCCATAGGGCACATTACCTAATCTCACACACAAACACCAGGTAACCATACCAATTCGCACATTTAAGAAGAGACCTAAAGTCTCATCGCACATTCACACAAATAGCCACTAAGCGGAGCCGTAAGACTCCGCTTTTCTCATCTTATATGGCTCGCATCGAACGTCAGCGAGATCCGATGCCTTGCTTTTTAGTGTTTTTTCCCAAAAAAAATGGTGGGGATAGATATTGATAATTTGTTTTTTCATAAAAAAATAGTTCTTATGTTATAATGGTTATTGTAAAAATAGAACGGAGGCTTAAATGGTGAGAAAAAATCGTAGAATTTTTTCTATTATTATATCAACCATAATGATAGGTGCGAGTTTTTTCGGCCCTATCAATGTACATGCCGAAAACAATTATTTACAACTTGAAGATGTGTCCATCATGGATCAAAGTGCAACCATTATAGCTGAGGACCCTACAATCGTCGATAATAAAATTACAGGCTCTATCACCTTCAACGAGTTAAATGACTACATAACTTATAAATTATCTCTCAAAAACATAGGCTCTAGTCAAACTAAGCTCACATCTATCACCGATAATAATACTAGTGAATACATAAATCTAGAATATCACTATGATAACGACTACATTTCGACAGGTGATACTATCACGGCTACCATCACGATCGCCTACGTCAAACAGCTTATTAATCAGAATTTATCACTAGATAACCTTACAATAAGTGCGGCTTATGAGAACGAAAATGGCGAAACTGGCGAGATAATTCTCGTTCCAGATACTGGCTTTTTCACGAAGACGAACGACGAACTGGCTATTGAAAATATAATTCCAGTGGCTGTATTTGCCGTTCTTATGATAGCTGGTATAGTTTTAATTATCATCAGAAAAAAATTCCATCTCGCCAAAATTGGCGTCATACTTCTTGCTTCTGCTGCAATTCTATTCCCATTTGCCGTCTCAGCCGAAGAAAAATTCGAGTTAAATTTCGAATTCACTAATCTTGAAATTCGCGGCGAGTTTGAGGAATACGAGGTCTCTATAAACCCCGGTGGCAATGCTGAGCCAATCATTCGTAAAATTACCTATGGCGAACCTATTGGTGAACTAAAACCAGCGGAAATTGGTGGATACGATCTTGACAAATGGATCGACGATGACGGTAATGAGGTTACGTCAGAAACTATCGTTACTGGTGAGATGACCATAGAGGCCACTTATATTCCTACAACATATAATATATTATATACGCTTAATGAGGGTTCCTTGCCAGAGGACCAAACCAACCCAGAAACCTTTACGGTTGAATCTGACACGATTACTCTCGTTAATCCTTCACGTCTTGGTTATACCTTCATTGGTTGGACTGGAGACAATGGCGAAGTTCCACAAACCACTATTGTCATTGAGCATGGCTCTACTGGTAGCAGAAACTACGTTGCTAACTATACGCCAAATACTGATACGCCATATACCGTAACTCATCGCTACCAGAAGTCAAATCTAAGTGATTATGATGAAGAAACTAGGATTGAACATGGGACTACCGATTCAACGATTCAAGCTCCGCTGAGTCCAAAGCATGGTTTCGTTACTCCAGAAGCTAAAAATGTTGAGATTAAGCCCGACGGCTCCGCTGAAGTTCAATATGACTACGACAGGGAGTACTTTGATTTCAGTATTGTTAGTCGTGACGACCTTGACGCTGGTTGCGTGTATTACCATCAGTGTACTGAAAACGATTCATATCCTTATGAAACTCCGATCCATATCAAGCTCAAACATCGTGACGGATATCATGTAGTGTGGAGTACTGGTGAGACTGGCGAGGAAATAGATTTTCAGTTGACTGACGACACCGTTTTAAACTACGAGTATGAGCCAAATCATTATACGGTCAAATATCATAAAATAAAGGATGGTGCTGAAGATGATATCACCGGTGAGGTGGAAGATCAAGAATTTATCTATGACGAAGAACAGGCTCTTAGAATGAATGAGTTTGAATATGAAGGTCACACCTTCCATGGTTGGGGACACGGAACGGACTGGTGGTGGTCCACTGCTGGCGAGGGCGCAGTTGTTAAAAATCTTACCGGCGAAGAAAACGGCGTAGTTGATATGTACGCAAGCTGGTGGCTAAATAAATATGAAGTCAGGTACTATGACAAAGAAGCTGATCGTACGCTATGGCTGCAAACAGAAATATCGCATGGTTCGTTGGCACCAACTCCAACCTTTACGCCAGAAAAAGGTCTTTATGCATTTGCTGGTTGGTACACGGATGATACCTATGCCACACCTTATGACTTTGAGACTATGAAAGTGACTGGACCGACTACTATATATGCTAAGTTTGATTATCTCTGCGGTGGTTTTGAAAATGATTCGTGGGATAAAATCGTAGATGATTTGACTGTGAACCCAGATCTTTACCCAACGGGCTGTAAAAAAGCAATCGAAATGGATCTTGATGATGACTCTGAAAATGAAACTGTTTTTGTAAAGCTCGTTAATACATCCACTCCTGAGGTTTGTGCTACTCCCGGCTTCTCTCAGACCGCCTGTGGCCTGGTATTAGAATTTGAAAACACAATTGGTAATCATACGATGAATAATACAATAGGCCAATATAGCTCCTATGGCGGATGGAAGGAAACCATTCTAGCAACATGGCTAAATGATGATTTCTATCATAAACTACCGGAAGACCTTAGATCTGTCATTATCCCAACTGGGCCGATTGTCTCAAGCTCCGGTTCTGATGGCGTTTCTGACAATATAGAATTAACAGATTTTGGCAAAACTTACCTTTACATCCCATCAGGAAGAGAGGTTGGCCTCAATCTGGACCACGATAACAAGAAAGACGAGGCAACTGACACCAGAAATCTCGATTTTTATAGTTCCAGTTCATGGGAAAATGAACGAAGAAGGAAGAAAACCAACATGGCTGGCGAAGAAGATTCTTGGTGGCTTAGAACAGCCGACTTTACCTATGACTGGGTATACTATCGTGTAGAGCCAAGTGGTCAATATTGGACTGGTGGCTCTGACAAAGAATATGGAGTAGTGCCAATGTTTAGGATTGGCGAAACTCCAGAATATACCATTGATTTTAATACAGATGGTGGTACATCGATAAACACTCAAATGGTGGATTATGGTCAATATGCCGTGCGCCCTACCGAAGACCCGCATAAAGATCATTATCACTTCGTTGGTTGGTATACCGATGGAGAATTTGGCACCGAATTTAACTTTGAGGAAACCGTAATTACTAACGATACGGTTATCTTCGCGAAATTTATGCCAGATTCTTATACTGTAAGTTTTGACACGAATGGCGGCAGTGATATCGCTACGCAAATCATCAACCATAACAAATACGCTACTCGGCCAGCCGAGAATCCAACCAAAGGCACACTTGAATTCTACGATTGGTTTGCCGATGAAGATTACACGATTAGATTTGATTTCGAGAATACTCAGATTACAGACGATACAACTATCTACGCTAAATATAAAACTAATTTTGCCACTGACGACTGGAACACTATCAAAAATAGTCTAGTCCTTGATTCGAATTTCTATGCCGTCGGTAGCGAGAAGGAAGTGGAGCTCGATATTGACGATAACGGTCAAAATGAATCATATACCGTTCGTCTTGCCAATACTTCAACGCCAGATGTTTGTAATAATTCTGAATATTCACAGACCGCCTGCGGATACGTTATAGAGTTCGTTGATTTGTTAGGGAGTAAACAACTAAATGATTATTTGCATCCATACATTGGATGGGGCGTTTTCACATGGGGTGAGTATAAACTTGATTTTCTACCATGGTTGAATATTGATTTTTACAATAAACTCCCAGCAGATTTAAAGGATGTGATAATTCCAACATACCCAATCGTATTTGGCGAGTCCGATGGATATAGAAACACGGTAGATATTGATGAAATAGGTTATAACAGATTATATTTATCCTCAACACGTGAAGTTGGATTTGATGTTGGCAATGATGATTTTGCTTCAAATATAAATACAGATACACGAACCTTAGATTATTACGCTACTAGCAACACTGATTCTAGTAGGATAAAAAAAGATCTTAGTGGAGCTGAAAGAGAGTGGTGGTTAAGATCTGCAAAAAATGACAAAAGTGGAGAATTCTTTACCGTTACTACGGCTGGAGGGTATTCTACTTCTCCTCAAACAGAAGAAAGACACTATGCACCAGTTTTTAGAATCGGAAATATGCCAGAATTTGATATAACATTTAATACGGATGGTGGAACTACAATTCCTAGCCAAAAGATTACGTATGGCGAAAAAGTTACCAAACCAGCAAATCCTGATAAAGATGGAACATTGTTTGAAGATTGGTACGCAGATTCAGAATTCTTTAATAAATTTGATTTTAATGAACCTATTATTGAAAATAAAACAATCTATGCATATTATAAAGATCAATTTGGTTTGGATTCATGGGCAACTATAAAAGAAAACGTTTCTTCTAACCCAAATTATTATCCTGTAGGAAGTCGTAAACAAGTTCAATTGGATATGAATGATGATGGAATAAATGAGGTATATAGTGTTCGTCTTGTTAATACCTCGACATCTGAAGAATGCCATACTTCATCTACTTTGTCTCAAACTGGATGTGGAGTTGTAATAGAATTTCTTACACTCCCAGTTATGCACGGAATGAATACAACGGATATAATTTCTGGGGGATGGAAAAACAGCAACGCAGTAACTTACCTGAATAGTGAATTTTATAATAAACTACCAGAAGATTTACGTAGCGTAATTATTCCAACTTACCCAATAGCATCGGGTAGTTATAAGAATTCAACCTCGGTCGATATTACTGCCGAAGATACTGGTAAGAATAAAATCTTTATTCTTTCACCAAGAGAACTTGGGGTGAACACAAATGGTCAAGATACTAGATATAATGACAATAGAACGCTTGATTACTATGTAGGTACAAATTCAGCTATGAATTCATACGAAGCAAAAAGAATTAAGAAAAATCTATCTGATAAAGCTGAAATATATTGGACAAGAACTGTTCGAAAAGAAGCGCAGAGATTTTACTTCGTATCAATTGATGGCCACGCCGATTTCAATTTCAGCAGCGACTATCCAATGGGCCTAGCACCTGCATTTAGGATTGCGGTAGAATAATAGTTGAACCACCTACTATTGTCGCGGATACACTTACAAAAACAAAGAAAATCATCAAGTTATATGATAATGTGATACAATTAAAACATGAGAAGTCTAGAACGTTCACGTAGCAGTGGAATAGATCAGGCTCATATTGCCGATGATCGAAGTAATATAGAAACTAAAAAACACGGTAGTGGGACTACATGGGACGATGTTGCCTCACTTAAAGATCAGATGGGAAAACTGAGATCTTTAATTGACGATTTGCCAGGAATAGATGATACGCACGCCAGCCAAAAAACACATGAGCAAGCAGTCGCCGACGCACGTGAACAAGTACTTAGTGCCTACTCTGGTAAACATGAGGCAAGCGTAGTAGATACCGACCGTAATACCGCTATTGAAAACGTCGATAGATTACGGCTTTCAGACAATGAATTAATCGAATTAACTGCAGAATGGGGAGATGTAGAGATTAACCAAGAGGCTTTGCAGGAAGCAATGGAGCGAAACGGAAATCCAAATGTGCATGGTAAGGGACTGTTTTTTAGCAGTGGTAATCTGCCGATGAGTGACGATAGTGTTTATCGGCATGTTGGCACATCTGCAATTTCAGACTTGATGATACAAGGATTCGTGAGAAATAAACGTGAGGCTGCAAATGCCCTTGATAAACCCGACAAAAGTGGTTTCGGTACGACTGGTGCAGGAGTATATTGGTACGATGGGGATAGTAGGAAGCGTGAAAAAGCCGACCTAGTCATTCAAGCAAGCAAAGCCGCCGCAGAGAAGGGTTATGTCATAAAAGATGATGTCCAAGGGATCTGGGTAACCGATAAGAACACTGGCATGCCAGTAAATCTCATAGATGGACAAGACCATACCGGCTTAGAAATAGCGGATCATAAAAAATAAAAAAAGTTGCAAAATATTGGTTTTATCAAAAAAATGGTGGGGATTATAGGGCTCGCATCGAGCGTCAGCGAGATCCGATGCCCTGCTTTTTGGTGTTTTTTTACCAAAAAAATGGTGGGGATTATAGGGCTCGAACCTATGACCTTACGAATGTGAATCGTACGCTCTAGCCAGCTGAGCTAAATCCCCAAAATACATAAAGTATGTTATAATTATATCATGGATTTACAAAAATTAAAAGATGAATTGCAAGAAATCGAGGCTTTTCTCGCCGAGCCTAATGCTTATGCTGATAAAAATTATGCATCAAAAGCCAAACGTGCAAGTTTGCTCCACGAAATACTTAACCTTAATGATGAAATTGTTCAAAAAGAAGCCAACTTACAAGAAGCCGAACAACTAGTCACTGATCCAGACCTCGCTGAAATCGCGAGAGAAGATATCGCTACATTAAAACAAGAGATCCCAACTTTAAAACAAAAACTCGAAGAACTCCTTATTCCGAAAGACCCAGACGATGATAAGCCTGCCATCTTCGAAATACGCGCTGGTGCCGGCGGCGATGAAGCCTCGCTCTTCGCTGGCGAACTCTTTCGTCTTTATCAAAAATTCGCCGAGTCCCACAATCTCAAAACCGAACTAATCAGCATGAGTGAAAATGAAGCCGGTGGTATGAAAGAAGTAATTTTTAAAATCACTGGCGACGACGCTTATGGGAAATTAAAATTCGAAGGGGGTGTCCATCGCGTCCAACGCGTCCCCGTTACCGAATCGCAAGGTCGCATCCATACCTCAACCGCCACTGTCGCCGTCTTACCAGAAGCCGCCGAAGAAGATCTGGAAATCAATCCCGAAGACCTAAGAATTGACATCTATCGCTCAGGTGGGCATGGCGGTCAGGGGGTCAACACCACCGACTCTGCCGTTCGCATCACTCATCTCCCCACCGGTATTATGGTCGCCATGCAAGACGAACGCTCTCAGCAACAAAACCGCGTTAAAGCTATGGCCGTCCTCCGTTCTAGGTTGCTCGAAAAAAAGAAAGCCGAAGAAATGGCCGCCGCTTCCTCCGCCCGTAAGTCCTTGATTGGCACCGGCGATCGCTCTGAAAAAATCCGTACTTATAATTTTCCTCAAGACCGCGTCACCGACCACCGTATCCACTATTCCCGTTCTAACATCCCCGCAGTAATGGATGGCGATATCGATGACATTATCCACGAGCTAATCAAAAATGAACGAGAACTCAAAAGTTAATTTCTACGGTCGCGAATTCTTGGTAACAAAGGACGTTTTAATTCCACGCCCTGAAACCGAACAATTGATCGACCAAGTTCTTTCTCTTGCCGGTAAACCGTATCTTCCCGGTATGAAACCCCCAAAACGTAAATTACCCCAAAACTCAACTATCTGGGATATTGGTACCGGCTCTGGCTGTATCGCCATCACGCTAAAAAAGGAGCTACCAGATTACCATATTGTCGCAACAGATATATCAGAGAAAGCTATAAAAATAGCACAAAAAAACGCCAAAACTCTTGACGCATCCCTTACTTTCATTATATCACACTTACTCAAAAATGTCAAGTTTACCTCTGTTCCAGACCTAGTCGTTGCTAACCTACCGTATGTGGATGAGAACTGGGATTGGCTAGATAAAAAAGCCCTGGCAAAAGAGCCGAGTATTGCCCTTTATGCCGAGGATCATGGTCTTAAACTTATTAAGGAGCTTATAGATGAAGCCGCAGAACTTAAAGCACCGCGGCTCATCTTGGAAGCTGACCCTTGCGAACATCAAGCCATCATAGACTACGCCAAAGGAAAGTATATTTTGAAAGAAACTCGTGGCTTTATTTTATATTTCAAAAACCAAGAATTGCTCTAATCCTCGTACGCCCCCAAAGTTACATTTACTGCGATCTCTTTTCCATCACGAATTACCGCAAGTTGAACCGTATCTCCCGGCTTATATTCTCCAAGTAGTGACGACAATGAGCCACTCTTTCCAATCTTCACCCCATTAACTGCTGTAATAATATCTTTATCTTTAAGCCCAGCTTTTGCTGCTGGCGAATCCTTAATTATCGCAGAATATGCGGCAGAATTATACAAATATACCCCTTCCGATACCGGTAAATTGTAATTTTTCGCAATTTCTGGCGTAATTCCAATCGTGTAAACCCCAATATAAGCTCGCGACGCTTCGCCAGTTTCGGTAAGTTGCGAAAGCATACCTTTAACAGAAGCAATCGGAATCGCAAAACCAATGTTTTCTGCCGAAGAACCAGTCGCCGTATTAATACCAATTACTTGACCCGCTGCATTCACCAAAGGACCACCAGAATTCCCAGAGTTAATCGCCGCATCAGTTTGAATCATATCCGTTAATGTTTCAGCAAGCGTACCAGTCGAATCTGTTGCTGTTAACGACC
This sequence comes from uncultured Candidatus Saccharibacteria bacterium, assembly GCA_964433705.1. Lineage (GTDB taxonomy): Bacteria > Patescibacteriota > Saccharimonadia > Saccharimonadales > Saccharimonadaceae > Nanosyncoccus. The sequence goes on from CAYSSH010000015.1 coordinate 10,316, forward strand.
GACCAGTTCCGGAAATAATTCCCGAAGTAACCGAATTCTGATACTGCCCCAAAGCATTACCAATCGCAATCACCTGTTGACCTACGCTAATCGTCTTTGAATCCCCCAATGTTGCCGCCTTTAGTCCTGAAACATCAGCAATTTTCAAAAATGCCACATCATTTAGCGGATCTACTGTCGCCACCTCAACATCTGTATAAGTCGTTCCGTCATCAAGAACCACTGAGATTTTTGAAGCGCCGTCAATCACATGTTTATTCGTCAAAATATAACCATCTTCAGTCACAATCACCCCAGTTCCCGCCGCCTGTCCTGTCGAGGCGTAGCCAAAATAACTAACAGTTTTTACTTCAGTCAAAATCGAAACCACACTTTGCGAAACTTTTTCCACCACGTCTGCAACAGAACCTTCCACAAAACTCGCCACATTCCCATCTGCGCCAGAATTGAGAATCGTAAGCGGTGTATTTGCTTTATCGTAAGAGAGGTACGAAAAAACCGCGCTCGTCCCAGATAGTGCGATTGCCAACGAAGAAAGAGTTATTGCCAAAGCGTTTTCTCGCTGCCACCAACTTTGTCCGCTCTTCTTTTCATTCTTTGCATTTTTTTCAACCTTTACCTCTTTCGCACTTTTATCTGCTGATTTTTCTTTGATGTCTTTACCGTTATTCTTTTTATCCTTCATGTTTCTCCTTTTATTGTTAAATGTTAAATATTGGGTTGCTGAACACCAACACGATTATTCCCACTAGCACCGCAGCAAACAGTACTGGTCCGAGAATATTACGGAAACGAAAATCATCCTGATATTTTATCATTGCTTGCCTTGCGTAATTATACACAAAAGCAAAAATCGTTAGTATAATTGCTACCTGCGGAATGCGAATCCCAGTATCGCCGAAAGTATAAATAATCGCCCACGAGCTACAAAGCCACGCCACCTCAGCAAACACCAATCCGCAAACCAACGTCGTTAAAGTATAATCATGCGAGCTAGTCTGCGCTAGGATATGACGACTCGCCGCATAGCCAATCAGAAAAGCGAGCACCACGCTCACAGTCGCATCCAGATTCGCCGACATAATCGTACTCGCCGAAATCCCTAAAAATACTGCAATTAAAGATTGTATTAGATTCGCCGTTTCTGAAGATTGCGGCTTAATAAAAAGTAACCAAATCACATAAATCGCCATCAGAATAAAATCAACCGGAAGAAGCGACGTCCCCGCATAATACGAAAGCAATACAATTGAAAGACCTACAATCAGATCAACTAAATTTGATTTGATGTTTACCCAAAGATACCTTCTTCTAACTGCAAAAATCCGCCATTTCGAAAGTAGTACCAAAATAACGCCAAACCAAGGTGTCCCGCTAAAAACCGTAATGAGTACTGATACAACACCAAGCAGTATATTTAGAAATACATGCACTGCGCTAGAAGTGATATTTCTGGTTTTTCTTGCTAATACGAAGTCTGCCATATATATTATATTATACCAAATATTTTAAAATAAACTTAAAAGTGTTATAATGAATTAATGGAAGTAAATTTTTTTCAAAAACATCCTTTGTTAAAAGATGTCCTTAGTTTAGTTGGTTTTATTGTCGCGATTGTTCTTGGTACTTTATTTTTGAATACTTATATTTACCGCAGTTACAATGTTGTTGGCGTTAGTATGGAAAATACTCTCCATAATGATGACCGAGTAATTGTTAATCGTGCGGCCGTATCATGGTCACATTTTACTGGAAATGAATACGTCCCCGAACGCGGCCAGATCATTGTTTTTATGAACGAAGACAGTGATGCGGTAGCCGCTTATCAAGCCGCTGGCGTCAAGAACCCAACGACCTGTACTGTCCCGTCTAGCAAAGCCGACCAATATATTATTAAACGCGTTATTGCCTTCCCAGGTGAAAGAGTCGTTGTAAAAGATGGAATTATGACCATTTATCAATGGGATACTGAAAAAAATGATTGGAACGAAGGCACCATCTACGATAAAGAATGGCGTACTTCCGACACTAATGGTCCAAAAGAATACACTTCTGGCGAAGTAGATCTTGTTGTGCCCGCCGGCGAATTATTCGTGTCAGGTGATAACCGCGAAGGCTCTAACTCGTGGGACTCTCGCAATGGTCTTGGCACCATTCCTTACTGCCGTATTATCGGACCAGTCGTCCTTCGCTTATTCCCTTTTGATCAAATCCGAACCTTCTAATAGTTCTTATCTAAATTAATAGATTATATTTCACCAATCATTTTTACTGAATCTGCTTCCGGAAGTTCTTCGACTGCTTTTAATTTTCTTTCAATCTGTCTTGAAGTAGTTTTTGCAGATTCAATTTTATTTGCCGATTCCTGCAATTTCTTTTGGACGCCATCGAGCAAATCACCAAACTTCGTAAACTGCGTCTTAACCGCCCCAAGAACTTGCCAAACCTCTGCCGAACGTTTCTCGATCGCCACCGTCCGAAAGCCCATCAGAAGCCCCGATAGCATCACCGGCAACGTTGACGGCGAAGCAATCGCAATGTTATATTTTTGCCGCATTTCATCAGATAATCCCGGAATCCGAATAATTTCCGCATATAACGACTCCGTCGGTACGAACATCATCGCGAAATCCGTTGTTTTTGGTGGATCAATATATTTCGTCGCAATTTTCTTCGCCTGCTCTTTCACATCATTCGCGAGTGCTTTCTGGTAAGACAAAATTGCCGTTTTATCCCCCTCATCATAAGCTGCAATCAACCTCGAATAATTCTCCACCGGAAACTTAGAATCAATCGGCAAATATACATCCGTCTCTTTCCCCGGCATCTTAATCGCAAATTCCACTCGGTCGTTTGAACCCTGTTTCGTGATAATATTTTCCTCGTATTGGGTCTTATTTAAAGTATCTTCAATAATTGCCCCAAGTTGCACCTCACCATAAATTCCCCGCGTTTTCACACCTTCCATCACTTTTTTCAAGTCACCAACCCCAGTCGCTAGGTTTTTCATTTCTCCAAGCCCTTGATAAACCTGCGTCAATTGCGACGAAATGGTTTTAAAACTTTCGTTAAAACGCTTTTCAACCGACGCTTTCAATTTCTCGTCCACCGTCTCACGCA
>CAYSSH010000016.1:0-13002 GCA_964433705.1 uncultured Candidatus Saccharibacteria bacterium
TCCGGTTATTGACTCCGAGCCAGCGAAACCTTTCTTTCCTAGCCGATTCAGTACCACCCACACATGGGCCGACCAAATCGTTTCACTCTCAAAGTTGCCATTTTCGCCGGCAACCATCCGAGCGATTTCATTTATTTCCTCCTCAGAATACCACGTCGCAATATTTGTGACAATGTCTTCAAGCGTCAAATAGAGTACCGAGCCATCTTCTAGCACGACCAGACCTTGCTCTTTTATTGCCGCCTCTTTCTCCTTCGCAACTTTCTCTCGAAAATTCACATAACGAATATCCTTCTGCTCAAGTTTCCGCTCAACCGTAATCGGATCCTCTAGTTGCGGGCTTTCCGCCACCGCTCTAGCATCCTTATTGCCAGTCAAGCAGATAATCGCGCCGAAGATAAATAAAATCAACGACAATCCGATTCTCACCAAAGTCTTTACTTCCATTTTTAAATCCCCCAATTTAAAATTTAGTACCTGTTAAAGTACCGGAGCCAAACTCCTTATCCTTTCATTATAGCACAAATTGACTAAAAAGTCAATATATGCTATACTGAAACATAGCCAGGGTATAGCGCAGTTGGTAGCGCGCAGCGTTCGGGACGCTGAGGTCGCGGGTTCAAGTCCCGCTACCCTGACCATTTATTACTGGGATTGGCGCAGTTGGTAGCGCGCACGCCTGGGGGGCGTGAGGTCGCCAGTTCAAGTCTGGTATCCCAGACCATTTTTTTATTTCTTATGGAATCTCCAGCCATTCGACGCCTGCGTCTGCACTTCAAGCGGCATCTTCGGCGAAGTATACATTATATATCCTACCTTTTTTGGCACTATCACATTAAGCACAACTTCTCCCTCTGGGTTAATCACTTCAATTTCATCCCCCGCTTCAAAAACCCCCTTCGCATAAATAAACCCTTGCTCCGTAGATGAAATCCATTCATGAATCAACTCATCCCCCGAACTCTCCCCTGCGAAAAACTCACCACGATTAATTACTAATCCCGCCGCATGGTCAATCGCTTCATCAAGTCCCCCTTCTTCCATGCCCCAAACAACCGTTCTACCACCATAGAAATATATATTCCCATTTGCATCAATCCCATCACCCCCAGCATTCACTTTAATATCCCCCCCGTAAATCCAAATTGAACTTCCAGACGTCATCGCTCGTTGTTTCGTTACTTGTCCGTTATTACTTTTTGCGCTACATGGCGTTCCGCCATTATCAATCACTCCGCCATTCACATCATCACCCCCACTCGCCCCCGCGTTCACATCGCCCTGCACATTATTCACCGCTTCATCGTCCGCAATATCATCATCTCCCCCAGTCCCATCCCCCGCATTTATCCCATCATCATCCGCCGTCACATCAATTTTCCCACTTAAAATAAACACACTATCCGCTTCCAATCCTTCCTTGCTTTTCTTGACTTCTATCTCTAGATCATAATCTTCTTCATAAGTCCCCAGCGTCAAAAACTTATCTGCATGCACCCCATCATCTCCCGCCTCAATCATAAACTTCCCCCCGAGCAAACTCACCCTATCCCCGCCATGTATCGCGTCATTCACCGCCACAATACTATAATTACCACCCTCCGTCACGATCGAAGAATCTTTTCCACCTTTTATCCCATTTCTTACCATCCCGCTCACCACTAAACTTCCCTCCCCATCCATTCGCAAATTTGCCTTACTTCCAATTTTTATCGCCGCTCCTTCACGCTGATCATTATCAGTCAAAACCGATTCGCCCTTCAGGATAATCTGCACATTCGTTTCTTTCCGCACCATAATTGGCGCCCCGTAAGACGACGTCAAAGTTAAATTATCAAGTACCAAAGTTACATCTTGTAAATTCTTATCTACTAATACCGTACACCCCAGAGCGTCCTCCGTACAATTCCCACTAATATAATATTTCCCAGATTGCCGGATTCTTAAATTCGTCCCCGCAACCTCAAAACCGTAACTCCCCGGACCCGTCGTAATTCTGTCATTATAAAAAACGATTCTTGCATCTCTCGGTACGAACAACGCCAAAACCACGATTAAAACCAAAACCACTACCATCGTCCCACCAAACGCAATTTTTTGTTTCTTACTTAAATTACTAAAATCTATTTTTTTCATATGCCCAACCTTTCATCACTTAGTGCTTCACTCGAAAACGGATTTGTATAAGCATCGACCGCTTCTATTTCTTCCTTAAATTTCTTCAAATACTCATCCAAACTTTCTTTTGTCACCGTCCCATTTATATCAAACTCATACTCTTCTTCCTGTGAATCGTCCTGTATTTCATCCGCATCCGGCAAAAAACCAGGTCGCGACCGGTCCAAATAAATATCACCTGAATTATGATAAACCGCAAGAGCCACTCCCGTCGTCGTAAATGCAATCGCTACCGACACAATTCCTAAAATTACCAAATTTCTCCCACCAACCGTCATATCTTCTCCTTTAGCGTCGTCACTAATTTTACCTGCTCATCCATCAATTTTCTCAAAGCCACCACATCTTTTGCGACCAACGCCCGTTCCCCGCGCACATTTTCCAATTTTTCATAAAACCTCACCGGCTCAACTTTACAATCTATTGCTACCAACTCTTCTAGACCCTTTTGATACGTAATATAATCATTTATAAATTTTCTTCTACCCTCCGTAAAATTATTTTGGTTCTCTACCAGCCCAGCACTAGATTTACTGTGCCCAACCAACCACACATTTAGCGGCGTGATATAATCTGTTAAAATTATTTCAAAATACCGCCCAAGATATACTCGCGCTCTTGAATCATTATGTTGTAAAGTTACCAGACTTTCATGAATCTGACTACAATTCGAAACGATATCTGTTTTCTTTTCTTCTGTAAGCTCCACATCTATTGCTTTTGCCGGCACGCTCATAAAAATCATCCCAAATCCTAAAATTCCGAGCAAGATTTTTCGTTTCATATTTACAATTATATCACGCTAATCTATTTCTTGACGACTTTTTTCGTCACATCAAATTTTTCCATATAAAGCCCCAACATCAATCTCGTCTGCGCATAAAACGCCGCAAGCGACTGATATAAAATTGATGTTATCGGCATTAAAATCCATTGTAGAAGCATCAACAAAGACTTTCCTTTTTTGTACTTTGCCGGCCTTTTCGGCAACAACCTAAACGACACCAAAATCGACACGATTAACCCCACCGACGCAAATGTTTCTACAATGCTCACTATATTTGGCAAATTATATCCCACCATCGTGTGCGCTGACATATTCATGAGTCCCGGTACCCACCCGCCAAATGCCACAATTGGCGCCAAAATCGCAAGCGTAACGTGCCCATCTAAAAGCCGCCAAAATTTCGGCAACAATTTTCTCGCCGACATCGGTCTTTTATCACGTTTCGCAAAAAGCCTTACCCCAACATATGCCACGTCGCTCGCACCATAATACCATCTTCTAACCTGTACGAATTGTGCTTTAACCGTTTTCCAAAAAGTTTCACCAATCACCGCATCCTGGTAAATTGGAATCCGAATCGGCAACACCGCATAATCGCCGCCGAAGAAAAACAAGCTCCGCCAGTATTGATGTCCATCCTCCACAATCGTCCTCTTACTCCAAAAATCCATGGCAGAAAGTGCCTGTAACGGCTGTGAATGTGACGCAAAATTCCTTAAAAGATGCGGTCGCATTGTCGAAATCACATTAAAAAACGAATTTGATAAGGCGATTACTCTAGTCGGCGCCGGAGCATCCCAAATATTATTCATGAACAAAGATACTGGCTGGTAGCTTAGTCTCTGACGATTCGGATGCGTAATAAATTCATACGCTACTGCATCAAAATACTTCTCGTGCACCTGATTATCACTGTCCAGCGTCGTCACAACAATGTTATCCATCGGCAATTTCTTTCGCTTGACATAATCTGCTACAAAATAACCAGCATAAGTTAAATTCGGCCCCTTCCCAACCACCTCATTTGGCATATTTTCTGGATGCTTCACCAACAAAAAATCATAAAAATCATTTTTAAACTCTTCGTAAAGTTTCTGCGCCGTTTTTTCCATCATTTCACCACCCCTCTCCTCATACGCCAAAACCATTACAATTCTCTCATTTGGAAAACTACTTTTCTTTACTGCCTCTATTGTCGGTTTTAAAATTTCCTCGCCTTCATCGTAAGCCGTCACAATCGTGATATGATATAACTTCTTCGGGTTCGGGAATTCTTCAGGCATCGCCGCCATAAATCGCAAATTTTCCACATGCTCATCAAAATGATAACTCTTATTGCCGTCATCTCTTATCCTTTCATACGCCTCGTGCGGATTTTCCAAATCCTCCACCCGTTTTCGCCAATCCACCCGCATTGCTTTTTTCATTACCTCATAGCCCTGAACCGTCCGAAACGCTGTTCCTACCGCCTTCACTAACGTACTCGTAATCACAATGAATAAATAAATACTCCCAATCACCGGGTCTAATAGTGATAACAAAAAAAGCAACACAATCGCACCATAAGAAATTGCCCCCGGCAAAATCTCAAAAAACCGATATTTAAGTGTCCTTTTTCCTTGCGGGATTTCAAGATCTTGTCGCATTTATCCCTCTCTAGACAATCTAATTAACACCACAAATGTCCCAAGTAACAGAGCGGTCGTCGTTATTAAGAAAAACTTCGTCATCCCCGCCCCCCGCTTATGAAAAATCTTCATCGCAATTAAATTATGGAACACTCCCAAAATAATTGCCATAATCGGAAAAACCAACATGTCCACAAAAGTCCCGTCACGATACCCACCAATGTCGCCATATCCAATTTTCACAATCGCTACATTTGGATTTATGTTAATTATACCCATCACTAAAAGCACCAACGCCAACATTATATTAAAAACCATCAAAATTAACATGTTCCTTTCCTCGGCATATATTTTTTTAATGTCTTGGATAAAGTATTTCATGCGCTCTTTGTTAATTTTTCCACCACATTATTGACTTGTTGGACAAACATCATATCCCCTACCACCCCCACAATTCCGGTCAAAATCATCATCCAGCCAATCAGCTGAATTACCGCCCCAGCATTAAACGTTACAAACACGCCAAGCACCAACATTATAAGCGCAATAATTAGCACATACCGCCAGATTTTTACTCCCGCCGCATGTAGTTTTATTGAGGTATTAACTCTAACGAGCGCCTCATAAATCATCCAAATACCGATAATTATCCTAAAAACATTCGCAATATCTTCACCAATCACAATCGCCGCAATACCAACCAAAAGCGACACCACCCCAGACAACAAACCATTATTAAAAAAATCTTGCTGCCCCTTAACCACAAAATAATTAATAATCTGATAAATCCCACTTGCAATAAATATTGCCCCCATCACATTCGCTAACACTAGCACCGTTACATCTGGCCACGCTACAAGCAATATCCCAAAAATCATAATCACCAACGACTCAACCGCCGCCGACCATGCCGATTTCTTTATATTCCAACTAACTTGCTCGACTGGTCTTTTTATAATTTCCACCTTAGCCATTTTCTTCTCCCTATTATAGAGCCGTTTGTTCGTTACGACACATTACGGTCCAGTTTTTTAATATGGAGCCGATGGCAGGGCTTGAACCTGTGACCTGCTCGTTACGAATGAGCTGCTCTACCAACTGAGCTACATCGGCACTACCCACATTATATCACATTTTCCTATTTTTTGTTAAGACTGTTCAACCTATGCATTAATTTTTGTCGTGCATGCGGCGTAATAATCTTATCCATCCATGATTGTTTCGGCGTTTGATTTTTTGAAGTTAAAATCTCCACAATATCTCCATGCTGTAATTTACGATTCAGATTACTCATTTTTCCATTAATTTTCACACCAACCACATGATCTCCAATCTCCGAATGTAACCTATACGCAAAATCCAGCGGCAGCGCCCCTTGCGGCAAATCAATAATGTCCCCCTTTGGCGTATAAACAAAAATCCTATCCGCAAACAGATTCAACTTCAATTTCTTCAAGTCAACTTTTTTTCCTTCGCGCAGTTTCGCCGCCGTCATCTGCAATTCCGTAATCCATAAAAGATTCGTCGGCAAATGTTCGATCTTCCCCTTCTTATAATTCTCCGTTAACTTTTGCTCATTATAATAAAAGCTCGCCGCCAATCCATGTTCTGCATATTCGTGCATTTCTCGCGTTCTAATCTGAAATTCAATTACTCTCTTATCTTTCGTAATCACCGTCGTATGTAACGATTGGTATCCATTTTGTTTCGGCATCGCAATATAGTCTTTAATTCTTCCCCCCATTGGCGTATAAAGCGAATGAATGATCCCAAGTGTCAGATAACAGTCCGTCACGTCTTCTACAATCACCCTAAGCGCAATTAAATCATATATTTCATTAATGTTCTGATTGTGTTTTGCTAGCTTCTTATGCAAAGAATAAACTGATTTCACTCGCCCGGATAACTCAAACTTGATTTTCTCTCGCGAAAGCGCCTCGGAAATTTCGCCCTCAATTTTTCTTAACGATTTCGCCGCCGATTTATTGTATTTCTCAATCAAATCTCTCAAATAATCATATCTTTTTGGATCCACATAACGAAACGCCAAATCCGCCATCTCCACCCGAAGCAATCCCATATTTAGTCTATCCGCCAACGGCGCAAATACTTCCAAAGATTCCTTGGCAATTTTCTTCTGTTTTTCTGGCGGCAACGCCGACAGTGTCCTCAAATTATGCAGTCTATCCGCCAGTTTAATAATTAAAACCCGAATATCATCCCCCAGCGCAATCATTAATCTCAAAAAGTTATCCCGCGTTTCTGGCAAATACGTATCAATATCTCGCATTCCATTCCGCGCCGACGAAAGTTTCGTCACTCCATCTACTAAAAACGCCACCGACTCCCCAAACTCATTTTTAATATCATTAAGTGTTAAACTCGTGTCTTCAACTGTATCGTGTAAAATCCCCGCAATTACCGTATCCTCATCCATTCCCCATTCTTCCAGAATCTTCTTCACCGCAAGTGGATGAATAATATATGGCTCGCCAGTTTTGCGAAACTGCCCAGCATGAGCCTTCTTCGCCATCTCCACCGCTCGATTTATTCGTTCCGTTTCCTGAGTTTTCTGGGTTTTCATATACCCATTATAACACCTAAAAACCGCCCCCTGCTATTTTTGTAACTTCTTAATCAAATCTCTAAGTTCTTCATCACTTCTCACCTTAAAAGTCACCGCATGCCCCCGCACCACCACTTCCGCCACGCCATATTTCGCCACCAAATCATCCTCTTCCTTGCGATAATTATTCGCCTTTACTAGACTCGCCGAAGACTTCTTCTTATTGTCCGCCACATATCTTTCTACTTTCCGAACCGTCCACCCCTCCTTCACAATTTTTGGCAAAATTTTCTTAATCATCTTTTCATCCGCCGAAACTAGTGGCCTCATCACACCCTCAGATAATTTTTCCTTCACCATAATCTTTTTCGCCTCATCAGGCAAATTTAACAGCCGCATCGTCCCCACTACCGAAGACTCACTTTTACCCACTTTCGCCGCAATATCTTCCGTCGATAAATTAAACTGCGACATTAACTTCGCATACGCCGTCGCTAACTCCAATGGGTTCAAATCTTCACGTTGCGCGTTCTCAATAATTGATAATTCCAGCCGATTTTGCGAATCAAGCGTCCGAATAATCGCTGGAATAGTTTTCAGTCCTGCCTCTTTACTCGCCCGCCAACGTCTTTCCCCCGCAACGATTTTATACTTCCCATCTTCCTTCGTCACCACAATTGGCTGTAATACGCCATGTTCTTTAATCGAAGCCGCCAAAGCACTAATTGCCTCCTTGCTAAACTCTTGCCTCGGCTGGTTTTCATCACGAATCACCTCATCAATTTTCAAATGCTTTAACTCACCACTCGCCCTATCTTCACTCGCCGTCAAATCAAATTCTTCATCTACTAAATCCGTCGGAATCAATGATTCAAACCCCCTTCCTAGCCCCTTTCCTAATGCCATTTCTCCTCCTTCTCTTGACTTTTTTTGTATTTTGTGCTATAATGGTAAGATATGCTCATTTTCTCACTCTCTCTTCTACCTCTTTGGTAAAATCTTTATATGCCTTCGCTCCACGACTAAACTTATCATAATCCCCTACTGGTACCCCATGACTTGGCGCTTCCGCAAGCCGTACATTCCGCGGAATCGCCGTTTTGAATGTCAATGTTTTAAAATACTTCTTTATCTCCGCAAAAACCTGCGGCGAAAGCGTCGTCCGTTTATCATACATCGTCGCCACCACCCCAAGCAATTTCAAATTCGGATTCGCTCGCTTCATTACTAGTTTCATTGACTCAAGCAGCTGTGCTACCCCTTCCAAAGCATAAAACTCCGTCTGCACCGGCAAAAGTAAATAATCCGACGCAATCATCCCATTTACCGTCAAAAGCGACAAAGATGGCGGCAAATCAATCACTACAAAATCATAATTCTCTTTCACTGTATCAATCGCATCTCTGAGTCTTGTGTATTTTTTTTGCTGATTCGTTATCTCCACTTCCGCATTCGCCAACTCTGGCGTCGTCGGAGCCACCTCGAACCCCTTGTATTTAGTTTTCACAATTATTTCTTTTAGTTCAATCTGCCCCAAAATTACATCCCCCATCGTCCCTGTTAATTTTCCGCCATTCTTATCAATTCCAAGCCCCGACGTCGCATTTCCCTGTGGATCAAAGTCCACCAATAGAACCTTAAACTTATCTTTATTCAAATAATAACACATATTCACAGCAGTCGTGGTTTTCCCCACGCCGCCTTTTTGATTTGTTACACAAATTACCTTCGCACTCATTAAATATATTATACCATAAAAACTTTGCTTTGACACAAAAAAATAAGCCCTTCTTCTGGGCTTATTTTTTATCTTAACCAATTTTTGCGACTTCAACTTCGCTGTATTTTTGGCGGTGACCAGTTTCAGTATGAACCCGCTTCTTGCTATGGTAGCGAATCACTCTTACTTTATCACCTTTTACCTCTTCAGCGACCACTTTCAAAAGAACCTTCACACCCTTCACCGTAGGAGTGCCGACCGTTGTTTTGTCGCCATCAATTACGAGTAAAGCATCAGTTTCGAGCTCTTTAGTGCCTGCCGGGAGGAGGTCCACCCGTAGGGTCTCTTTCTCTTCAGCGAGATATTGTTTCCCGCCGACACAGATAACTGCTTTCTTCATATTATTCCTTAGTTACTAACTCACCCCATTATATCACAACTACTAAAAAATTACAAGACTAACTTAGATTATAAGACAGCCTCACTAAATCATTCAATTCATCATCACTCAATTGGTAGCCCGCGAGCACAATTTCGATCCCCCCGCGTCCAAAATATCGCGATTCCATTACAGATTCGTATTTTTCCATCAGCAAGTTTTTTAACTCTTTATCAGTCCTCACCTCAATCGTATTTTTATTCTCCACCAAAAACACCCGCTCGCCTTTTTTGAACAACCGGCGTTCCTTATCTTGAATTTCCTTGAAGTCCCCAATTCCTTTTACCGCCGCTAGATTCATCTTTTCTCCTTACTTTAAAAAGGTTAGATAATATTTTAGTTCCGATATTGAACCCTCAATATCAGAAAGTGCTCGATGCGCTTCCGGTTTTTTAAATTTTATTCCACGCGTATGTTCAAAATACACTTTCCACGCCGACACGTCAAGCATTCTATAATGTAATCGCTCATTTAGCTCAGGCATCTCACGCTCAATAAATTTCCTGTCTTGATGAATTGAATTTCCCGCCAAAAACACTTCACCTTTTGCGCAATATTTTTTTACAAATTCCATTAAATCCTGTTCAACATCTCTTATTGGTCGCCCAGTTTCATTCGCACGAATCAACCCATCTCGCGACTCACTATTCTTCTCCCAAAACTCACCCACCATTCTTTCTCGCATCAACTCCTCTGGTACTTTCACCGTCGCTTCAAATCTCGCCACTTCACTCAAATTCACATCCGTCGCAATTGCCGCCACCTCTAAAATCCGATCCTTCTCAGGGTCAAGTCCTGTCATTTCTAAATCAATCCACAAGTATTTCGCTTTTTTCATTACATTTCCTCTGGAATCTTAATTCCTAAAATTTCTAAACCATGCACCATTACATTAAGATATCCCTGAACCAGTTTCGCTCGTTCTCTTTCTTCTGGCGCTTTTGCTACCTGACAATTCTCGTAAAACCGCGAAAACTCCTGTGCTAGTTCATATAAATATCCCGCAACCTTATGTGGCGCCATCTCCTGCACCGCCTCGTTCAGTATGAAGCCATATTCGGCCATCTTTTTCACTAAGTTCCGCTCATATATATTATATATATAATCCTGAATCTCGCCTTTTTCTACATTCCTCAAAATCTTTTTCGCTCGCACCGCCGAATATAGTAAATACGGTCCAGAATTTCCCGTCATCTTTACCGATTCTTTCGGATCAAAAATGATATTACCGCCCATTTTATACTTAATAAAGGCGTATTTCGTCGCCGCAAGCGACACTTTTGTGTCATCCGAATTATATTCCGTTTTTAACGCCTCTTTTACCAAATCTAAAACATCTACAGCCTTCAAAAAGTTACCTTTTCTCGACGACATCTTCACATTTCCAGGCAACTTCACTAGCCCATGCGTCAAATGTGTTGTTCTTTTTACAAGTTCCGGCGCATATTGTTCAACCGATTTTAATACCACCTTCATATAATCTAATTGCTCATTCCCCGTAATCACAACCGACTTATCAAAATGATAATCCTTATCTTTTTGAAAAATCAACCCAACATCCTTCGCCTCATATGTTGGCACACCTTCACTATTGATAAACACTCTAGTGTGAAGTCCGTACTTCTCACCATCAAATATTACCGCCCCATCCGATTCTTCATAAACCCCCGCTTCAAGTTCTTTTCTCACCGTTTCAAGTCCCAACCCCGCCACACTCGATTCTGGATAATACTTATCAAATTTCACTCCAATCGACGCATAAAACTTGTCAAAGTATTCATACGAAAGCTCACGCCCGCGCCAATACAAATCCGCTAATTTAGTTCCATGTATATCTTCCGCATTAATCTTATAAATTTCTTTATTCAGTTTCGTAATTTCGGTCTTTGCTTTTTCGTCATCTTCATAAGCCGCCGTCCCCTCAACATAGCATCGCCCAATATCTTCTATGGTAAGTTCATCTAAATCTTTCTGTCTCAGTATATACATCGTTTTCGCAACGTGAAGCCCTACATCCCCACCAAAATTTGCTCTCACCACATTTGCCCCGGCACATTCATAAAGCCTGCTAATCGCATCGCCTACAATAGAAGTGTATAAATGCCCAACGTGTAGAACCTTAAATGGATTCGGATCGCTAAACTCACAAATCACCGTCTTGCCCGCAAAATCTTTCGTAATTATTTCTTGCGCAAAATCCTCGTTAAATTTTAAAACTATCTTCTTTAATTCTGTATTATCTATCCTAAAATTTATAAACCCTGGCGCCGTCACACTAACATTCCCCATTTTTTCAGCAATCTCCCCAGAAATCACCATTGGCGCTTTATGTAATTCCTTTGCCAATTTCAAAGCTACATTAGAAGAATAATCCGCATCCACATTTTCTGGCGCCACCGTCACTTCCACAGCAAAATCAAGACCATACAGGTCTTTAATCACTTCTTCTAATTGTAGTTTAAATTCATCCATTCCGTTCCTTGGTGCGGGTACAGGGAGTCGGACCCTGATCTTATCCTTGGGAAGGATACATAATAGCCGCTATACGATACCCGCGTCTATCTACATTATACCACAGTCCACCCCCAAAAATCAACCTTAACTATTCCTGGTCCGTAATTGTTACATATTCACTAATTTTATTTTCTTCTTTTAGTTTTTCCATTCTTGTCTTAAATTCTGTAAACGGCACTTTAATTGACACAAAATTTACTTCCGTATCAGTTTTTTTAATTAACTTCACAAAATAATATCCATCTCCATTCATTGACACGAACCGACCAGACTGTCCACCTGGCTCTAGTTTTGACGCTGCCGACGCCCGGCCTCCATCAATATTTTGATTGGATACATAACCTCCAGTTTCCTCATAGACTATATACGAGCCAAGTTCATTCGTTACCGCCGCATAATTTCCTCCATTACTCTCCAAAATTTCTTCCACTTTCGACGCCAACCGATTCGCATTTTCATCAATTTCCGCTTCAACCTTCGCCTTGATCAAAGTTAAATACAACATTCTTTCATATTCAGACTTCGTCATACTAAAGTTTTCTTGAATAATCTTCATAAAACCTTCTTCGCTCCGCTCAACTCCACCAATGCTCCTATGTCGCTCAAACTCCGCCGCAATTTCCTCATCCGTCACTTCAATCTCATTTTCTCGCGCCAGTTTAACCGCATAAGTATATTCCTCCGCCTCATCTAGTGCCGCTCTTTTGTATTGCAATCTCAAAACATCAATATTTCCTTGATTATCAACCTGTCCTGATTGTCTTTCAATCGAAGTCATACTACTACGATAGAACATCAGATAATCCGAGAATAACACTTTTTCTCCATCAACCGTCGCAACCGGATTATATAAAATCTTTGTCACCCTAAAAAACATTTCTGATGTTTCGCCAAATTGATAAAGCGCCAAATATCCGCTCGTCACAATTAAACCCATCGCAACCAAAGCAATTAGAATCGTATTGATCACTACCCGATGCCTAGTCCATTGTAGCGGATACTTAAACTGTCTTCCTTTTGCTAAAACCTCCGCACGTCTTTTGTCAACTTTTTCTTGCTCAGTTTTTTTATCATCTTTTTTCATAAGCGACTTCATAATACATATTATAGCATACTGGTGACTCCGGTGCGAGTCGCACCGAAGGTTCGACGAGCACCCCGCGACAAACC
>CAYSSH010000017.1:0-12251 GCA_964433705.1 uncultured Candidatus Saccharibacteria bacterium
ATATTATACCAAAATATGTTATAATTGTACCTATAATAACAGATAGAAAGGTTAGTTTTGAATTTAAAGATAGGAATCGTAGGGTTGCCGAATGTGGGGAAATCGACGCTTTTTAATGCATTAACAAATGCTGGGGCGCTTGCCGCGAATTATCCGTTTGCGACGATTGAGCCAAATAAAGGAATTGTGCCGGTACCGGATGAAAGATTGGATGTTTTGGCGAAGATGTATGAAACGGATAAAAAAGTGCCTGCGACGGTAGAATTTGTCGATATTGCTGGACTAGTTGCGGGGGCGTCAAAGGGCGAAGGGTTGGGTAATAAGTTTTTGGCGCATATTCGCGAATGTCAAGCTATTTGCCATGTCGTTCGGGCTTTCAAAAACGATGACATTGTCCGCGCTGATAATAAGCCCGAAAACGACATCATACAACAGGCTAAAGACGACATTGACATTATCAATCTAGAGCTCCAGCTTGCCGACGAAGAAACCAGAGCCAAAATTGAAGCCAAACGTAAAAAGTCGCCAGAAGACGAAAACATCCCCTATCTCACCGACAAGCCTGTCATCTATATGTTCAATGTGGACGAAAATGGCCTCACTGACCGAGATTTACAAGCTAAGCTTCGTGAAGTTTGTGAAAAACATTCTTTTGCGAGCATGTGCGACCAACGGGGAGCACTAGCGAGCGAGCCCCGTAACGACGGGCGCGAGCGAAGCGGTGAGCAAAAGGATGTTTCCGCAAACGTGCCGCAAGCTATTTTCGTTAATGCCAAACTCGAAGAAGAAATGTCTGGTATGTCCCGCGAAGAACGCAAAGAATTCCTAGAATCTTATGGCGTAAAACACGACGCATTAGAAGAACTCATCCGAGCTGCCTATAAAGCATTAGGCCTTCAGTCCTTTCTTACCGCCGGCAAGAAAGAATGTCGTGCCTGGACTATCAAGCAAGGTGCCACTGCCCCAGAAGCTGCCGGTACTATACATACAGATTTCGAACGTGGCTTCATCGCCGCATCCATCTGCAATTATAATGATCTTAAAGAACTTGGCTCAGAACAGGCTGTGAAAGCCGCCGGCAAACTCCGGCTAGAAGGCAAAACCTACATAATGCAAGATGGAGATGTGGTTGAATTTAAATTCAATGTATAAAAGCTGGAACTTGCTATCCTAAGTTAAAAAAGTTTTATAAGCCTTTTACACTAGATATTTCGTCAACATTTAGGTTAGTGTTAGTAGCCGTCAAGTTCGACGCATCAATTGTTACAGTAGCCCCATTGGCACCGGATTTACCCCATTCGTCTGTCCCGACTGCCGAAAGGAAATAACTCCCTTCGTAAAAATTTGCCGTCACAGTAGAAAGTGATATCTCAGCTTCCGTATTTGTTACAAAGAAGAACGGCGTCTTCATATAAACACTTGAATCTGATAATACTGTCAACGTACAGTCTGTCGCCATAAACGACCCTGTTCCTACCGAAGCGTCACCAGACATACTCTGATAAATCATCACTCCTGCATTATCCACCGATCCGCGATTCCCAACTCCATTAGCTGAAAAATCGCAATCATTTAATGTGATCGAATTTTTTCCTTCTACTACTGCAATCTGTGCTCCAGTTGCAACACCAGTAGAGCTAGAAACTTCAATCTCGCCAGTAGAATAAATCAAGGGCGATCCAGCTCCAGCCGTCAAAAGTTCTGCTCCACTTACTTTGACCGTACCAGAACCCCTATCTGTTGCTAATGCCGCGCATGACTGTCCTTGTGTCGAAATCTTCACATCATTACCCACAATCGTTCCGCCATAAGTAGCATGAAGTCCACGTGATGAGTCTGCTGTGGTGTTGATCACAATATTACCTACCACTGCGCTACCAGAATTTGTTGCTACAATTGCATTTGCGCCATCTACCGAGGTATTAATTGTAGCATCTACAATTGCCACCGATGAACCCTCGCCCACTACCACAACTGCAGAATTTATCCCATAAAAACTATAGTCGTCACCTCTACCATCAAAATCGGCACTGCCGGTTTTATTGATTGTCACTCCTCCCTCTATGGCTAAACTCCCACCGTTAATCACTAAAAACACCGCCTCATCATCTGAAGTTGACTCATACGTCCCTGATTTAATCGTCGCAGCTACTCCATCTACTACATATGCTGCTTTATAAGTAATAGACTTTCCGCCAATCGTCGTCGTTACGCTACCAGATGTTAATTCATCACTTTCTTCTATTATAACGGTTTCCGAATCAGAAATCTCCGTATTGTCAGTGCCTCCTTCTTTATCCGAAAAATTTACCACAATTAGTACTACTATCACTGCAATCAACAAAATGCCTGCCGCCGCATAAAACCAAATTTTCATTCTGTCATGTCGTGCTAATTTCTTACTATTACTACCACCTTTCTTATCTAATCCTATAGAAGCCTCTTCTTGATTAACTTCCTTTCCATTCTGCCAGGAATTTTCTATTTTATTATTTTGTTCTCTATTTTTATCATCCATATTTCCATTATATATGAAAAATTTTAAAAATACCTAAAAATCTAATGCAAACCATTTCTTGACGATAACTTTATTGTGGCAGATGTGAGTTAATTTGAGGATCTTATGGTCGGTATTATGGTTAATCTAGTGGAAACCAATCGAGAATTTCATAGTTGCTGTTGACGCTGGCGACGGCAAGAAGTGGGTCATAGCGGCGGTAAAAAGGATGCGAGTGGAGAAATAGTTCAGCCGCGAACCGCATTTGGTTTTGTTTTTGCGAGTTGATCGCGTTGAGGCCGTTACCATGCTTTCTGGTTTTAACTTCTGTAAAAAAGAGATGATTGTTTTGAAGCGAGATAATGTCGATTTCGAAGTATTTGGTTTTGTAATTGCGGGAGATGATGATGTGATCTTTTTGCTCTAGGAATTGACAGACGGCGTCTTCGCCGGCTTTTCCGATGGTGGTTGTGGTTGGATGGGGTGCGGTATCGATTGTTTTGGGGGTGTCGGCAACGGCGGCAACTGGTTTACAAAAAAGTCGATGCTCTGCACAAATACCGTATTGCTTGATGGCTGCAAGGTGAGCTTTGGTGCCGTAACCCATGTGCCGCTCAAAACCATATTCTGGGTAAACACTGGCTAGTTCGGTCATATAGTGGTCGCGGGCGACTTTGGCGATGATAGAGGCGGCGGAGATTTCTTTAATGAGGGCGTCGCCTTTGATGAGAGTGGAAGTGTATTTTTCTAATCTGGTACCGGAGAGGAAGTTAATATTGCCGTCAATGACGATTTCGGTGAATTTGGCGCGCTGAGTTTGGACGATTTTAACGGCGCGGCGGGTGGCAAGACGAAGGCCGGCCATTAGACCGATTTCATTTAATTCTTGATTACTAACCCAACCAAGTCCTGTAGCCGGGGCGGATTCTATTATGAGATTGCTGAGTAGCTCGCGTTTTCTGGGGCTTAATTTTTTAGAATCGGCAAGTTCGCTGATCCATTTTGAAGAGTTCTCGGTCTGTTTTGGTAAGACGACAGCACCCACAACAAGCGGACCCGCTAGGGGTCCGCGTCCAACTTCATCGATACCGAGAATCGGCATTAAGCCTCAGCTTTGTTTTCAGCTGGTGATTCGGCGGGAGTTTCGACGACTTCAACATCGGTTGGTTCGACAGTTTCAGGGGCGTCTTTTGAGACGGGATTGTTTACTGCGGCGCGATCGAAATCACGACCAGAAAGACGAGCAGACTTACCGCTACGTTCGCGGAGATAGGAAAGATTATTGCGACGTACTTTTGAGCGTTTGGTAATCTCAATTTTCTCAACGAGTGGGGAATGAATAAGATAGGACTTTTCAACGCCTACGCCAGAAGTAACTTTACGAACAACGATACGGGCGGTATGTGATTCTTTGCGGTCAACACGAATAACGACGCCTTCAAAAGTCTGTAAACGGAACTTTTCGCCTTCCTTAATTTTTTGGGTAACTTTTACGGTATCACCCGAACGCACATCTACAACGGATTTCTTTTTTTGCGCATCACCGATCTGTTTTAGAATGGAAAAACTCATATTATACCTTTATATTATACAATTACACTTAATTATATCATACAGATGCTATTTTTTCAAGGCTAATTTTATGCGTTCTTCAACTGGAAGCGCAGAATCGATGTTTTCGAGCGCGGCGGCGGCTTCTTTAAGTGGAAAACCGAGGGCGATGAGCGCATCTAGGGCTTCGTCGGGTTCGGTAGAAATGGCTTTGCCGAATTTGACTTCGGTAGCGCCATATTTGGACGGGGTGCCAACCTTATCGGAAAGATTCAGGATGACACGTTCGGCGCTTTTTTTGCCAACTCCAGTAGCTTTAGAGACGAATGCGGTGTCGCCGTTTGCGATGGCGTTGCGAACTTCTTCGGCTTCGGCGAGCGAAAGAATGGCGATGGCGGCTTTAGGGCCAACACCTTGAACACTAATTAAAAGTTCAAAGATTTTTTTGGCCATTAAACTTGAAAAGCCATATAAATCTTCAGCATTTTCACGAATAGCATGATAGGTGAAAAATTTGCGTTCCTCATGTAATAATGAGGCTTCAAAATCTGGCGTGGGAACCGTAATTTCATAGCCTACGCCGCTGACGTCTAGAATGAGCGAATTGCCGAATTTTTCTTCGACAAGGCCTTTGATGTGCGCAATCATTGATTTCTCCTGTTATTTGAAAACTTATCTAATTCTATTATATCATCTTCACGATAGAGGAAACTACAAGTAATAGCGGCGGCAAGGGCGTCGGCGGCGTCGTCTGGCTTTGGTTTGTTTTGAAGTCCTAAATGAATGCGGGCCATTTCTTGCATTTGGGATTTAGTAGCGGAACCGTAGCCAGTAAGGGTTTTTTTGATTTCGTTTGGGGTGTATTCGCGAATTATAACGTGGTTCATGGCGGCAACAAGTAGAATTACGCCGCGCGCTTCGGCGACAGCGATGCCAGTGGTAATGTTTTTCGAGAAGTAGAGTTTTTCGATAGCAACAATGTCGGGCTTAGTTTCATTAAAAACGATAATCAAAGATTCGTAAAGCTCTTTGAGGCGGCTAGGCATAGGGGAATCTACGGTTGTGGTAATGGCGCCGAAATCTAGGGCTTTTGCTGTGGCGCGCGAAGAAGTTTCTATTAAACCAAAACCACAAATCCCAATACCTGGGTCAATGCCAAGAATACGCATAATTATATTATACATCTTTTGGTAGAAGTTGTGTTATAATCAAAAAATGAAGTTGAAACAGAGAAGGCTTGTGGCGGGAGTTTTAGCGTTTGGTTTAGTAATTGTTTGGTTGATTGTAAACCCAGAAAGTTATGAACAGATTTTTACTAAAACAGAAAATGCGGGGGCGGAATATGTGGCGGAGGAAACGATTGGGGAAGGACCGCTCGCGACAGAAGTGCTAGGGAAATTAGAGGTTAAGGGGAGAGCGCCAAAAACTGGTTATAGTCGGGAGGCGTTTTATAAAGGCTGGCCAATGGTAGAGGGTTGTTCTTTAAGACAACGAATTATTAAGCGGGAACTGGGAGATACGGCGGTTCTGGATGGCTGCACAGTAATGAGCGGTGAGTTTGACGAACCATATACGGGAGAGCATCAGGTTTTTAAAGATAAGTTGGAAATATCAAAGATCCAGATTGATCATGTGGTGGCGCTTTCGGACGCTTGGCAGAAGGGGGCGCAGTATTTATCAGCGGAGACACGATATGAGATTGCGACGGATCCGCTGAATTTATTAGCGGTGGATGGTCCGGCGAATCAGCAAAAGTCCGATGGGGATGCGGCGACTTGGTTGCCGTCGAACAAAAAGTTCCGTTGTCAGTATGTGGCAAGACAGATATCGGTAAAATATAAATATCAGTTGTGGGTAACGGAGGCGGAAAAGACGACAATGGAGAATGTGCTATCGGCGTGTCCAGGGCAGATGGCGATAGGTTTAAATATGATATACTAGACTAAAGGAGATAATATGAAAAAAATGATTTGGGGGATAATTGGCGGGGGCGTTGTACTTTTAATCGGAGCGTTTTTAATGGGGCGATATGTATTTCCGGAAAGTGGGGAGGCGCCTTTGCCGAATCCGGAAGTCGCTACGGTGGGGAAAAATGCGGAGATGGAAGTGGATAAAAACATTAATATGGATACGATTGATAATTATTTGGGGCGGAGAGATGTGGTCTATC
Organism: uncultured Candidatus Saccharibacteria bacterium; assembly: GCA_964433705.1. Taxonomy (GTDB): domain Bacteria; phylum Patescibacteriota; class Saccharimonadia; order Saccharimonadales; family Saccharimonadaceae; genus Nanosyncoccus. The sequence continues at coordinate 6,219 of CAYSSH010000017.1, forward strand.
GTGATTTACGGATGTTAGTTGATCCGGCAGAGTATGAGGCAATTGGTGGCGACCCATTCTTATCAGGATTTATAGAGGGGTTTGAAGTGGTGCCGTTTCCGTATTTAGTGAACTTAACGAGTGTGCCAGAGGGGGTGGGCGGGTTTTATGATGGCGAAACGCTGTTTTTATTTGATGGCGAAAATTATACGCCGCTTTACGAAGAATCCATGGCGGTTTTAGAGAATCTTTTTCCACGCGATAAGGTGATTTTCTTAATGTGCGGCGGTGGGGGATATGCGAGGGCGATGAAGAATATGCTGGTGGCGCTAGGATGGGATAAGGAGAAGATTTATAATGTAGGGGGATATTGGGATTATGATGGAGATAATAAAGTAGAAGTGGCGCGAAAAATTAGTGATACGGATTTAAGGTATGACTTTTATAAAATACCATATCATTCTTTCGATTTCGGGGTATTTACGAAGAAATAGAAGCTATAAAAAATCCCCTTTAAAAGGGGATTTTTTTGTGTGATGTGTGAGGTGGGTTTTAATGCTTTTTAATTTTTACGATAATAAACCCAACAATAAGAGCAATAACGCCAACTATGACAAGCATTAGCCAAATTGGGCAGATGATGACAGTGCTGGTAACGTCTGTTACGACGCCATCAAAATCTACTGAGTAGATGACGTTAAAGATCCCGATGGCTGGGGTGTTTTCCCAACTAGTTTTGTGGTAGTAGGTACGGCCTGGTAAAACGTCATGAGTTTCTGGATTATCCACGTTAGAATAGAGCTCTTCGCCAGATATAGAGTTTACGGTTAATTTATAAGTAGCCCTGCCATGAACGTTACCGGTGTTTTTAATGGTGGATTCGCCGCTAATTTCGCCAGACAGTAGGAAACTTGGTACAGATACGTCGGTCACATCGCCTTTATGGACGGTAGCGCCGGTGATTTCGGCGAAAATAGTGTGAGCAATAGCGGTACGTTCAATGATCGCCGAATCTTCGCCAAACGTAGTTGGGTCAGCTGAACTGACGATGATGGCCGCATATTGTCCGCCGGCTGGGGCGTCTGATGGGACATTGACAGTAAAATAGATTTCTTCTTGTTGGTTTGGAGTTAATGTGCCAGTAAGAGGCGAGTTGATAGTGATCCATTCGGTAATTTCGCTATAACTCCCTTCGGCGGAAAAGATGTTTTGGTAATTTTCATCTACGAAAAACGGGCTGATGTTAATTTCGTAGGAGAAATTTGTTGGGTTGGTGGCTGGGTTAAAAATCGTAAACGAACTTTGATAGGTTTCGCCTGGGTTTAAGATCATGTTTTCTTTCATGGGCGACATGGAAAAACCCTGAGTTGTGTCGTCGGCGAAGGCGGTCATTGGTAGACCAAGACTCGCTCCGATGATACTAAATGCGGAAAGTCCGCAAAGAATTAATTTTTTGATGCTCCCCGCAAAATGTTTCATTTACCTCCTTTTGTTATATATATTATATTATAACAAAAAAATAGAAAAAAGGTGAGAAAACTTAAAAAAATCCCCCGGCGAGCGGGGGATTTAGTGCGAGAAGCAAATTAGTTCTCAGCGAGGGTGTAGGTCGCATAGCCCTTGTAGGTACCAGCAGCCTGGTTCGCAGCGGTAGCAACAGAGTACCAGACGGTAGCAACCTGATTTTCGGTAGCATTAGCAACATCGATGAGTTTGGCGTTGTTTGCAATAAAGACTGCATCAGCAGAGAGGGTACCTTTAGATGCGGTCCAGCCAGCAGTACCAGCTTCAACAGCAGCAGAGCCATAAGGGATGCTGTTAGCGCCGCTAGTCAAAGCACCGAAAGCAGCAGTGACTTCAACTTTTTTACCTTCTTCACCGAAGTTGCAGGCTGCAGTAAAGGTGCTGGAGCCGAAGTTTTCAGACGTAGCGTTTGGAAGAAGGGTCGTGCTGTACGTACCTTCACCAGCGGTACGGTTGAATGTACAAGAGTCAGAAACGGTGACATTGATCGTATCTACAACGCTTGTTGCAGCGAAAGCGCCCATGATTGGCATAGCTGCAAGAGCTGCTGATGCTGCACCGGCAATAATAACTTTTTTCATTTTGTTACTCCTTTCCGCAAATGCGGATTTTTTATTTATTGTTTTTGTGTTAAACGTGTATTACCTTTAACTATTTCCTATTATACATAGCCGTAAACGGAATGTCAAGGACTTTTTTAAAGTTTTTTTAAGAATTTGTTGGTTTTTAAAAAAAGTTTTCCACAGGATTTGAGGGGATTAGGGGAACTTTGCCTGTGGAAAACTTTAGGGATTTTGGTTTATTTTAGCGGACCATTAACTGGATCGTCGTGGTCGGATGCTGTTGTGGAAGAAAGCGGAGCTTTGCGGCTGGATTTTTTGCGAGAGCGAGAACGTAAGACGAGCCAGATGATGAGCATAATGATTGCGAAGATAACAATGAAGAGTAGCCAAATTGGACAGACGATAACCATTTTAGTAACTTGCGAGATGACGCCTTCGAATTCGACAGTATAAATAACGTTAAATATGCCAAACCATGGAGTGTTTTCCCAGGATGTTTCGTTGTAGAGGGTGCGGTCGGGGAGGACTAGATGTGTTTCAGGGCTTTCTTCGTTGGTATAGACTTCTTCATTGGAGAAAAGAGGGAAGACTTGTAGTTTATAGATGGCGTCGCCATGGACGTTACCAGTGTTCTTGATGGACGAGGTGCCGGTGATGTTGCCGGAGAAGAGGAAACTTTGGACGGTGGCGTCGGTTATTTCGCCTTGTTTGATGGTTGTACCAGTAACTTCGGCATAAACAGTATAGGCGATGGCTACGTTTTCTTGAATATTAACTGCACCAGTCATACTTTCTGGATCTGCCGTGCTGTCAGTGCTAACGGTAATTGCCATATATTGTCCGCCAGCCGGGGCATCTTCGGGGACTTTGATGGTGAAAACTACTTCAGCCGACTCATTGGGGGCTACTGTTCCGGTAGTTCCGGTATTGATAGTGGTCCAATTTGTGATTTGAGTTCGACCTTGGACGTCTTCAAACATGGCCATATTTTCGTCGTCGCGATAAAAAGGCTGAGTATAAACTTTATACTTCAAATCCGTCGTTGCGGATTCTGTCGCGCGGATTTTAAAGCCGCTAGTGTAGCTTTCTCCTGGGTTTAAGACAATGCGTTCGTACATTGGTGACATTGAAAAACTGCTGACTGAGCGGACTTCGTCATCGGCAAATGCGGATTGAGACGTGAAAGGGGCGATAATTGCCAGGAATACCGATAGAACTCCGGAAATTATAATTTTTGAAGTGGTTTTGGGGGATTTCATTGTGCTCTCCTTTATGGTTATTTATTGGTATTAATACTACATTTCAAGCCTTGCGACTCGTAAATAGTCTTGACTAAGTTTTCGGTATAAACAGAACCTTCGGTTAAACCATTAAGCATAAGGTATTTAGAATTTTTATTGTTTATCTCGTCGGCTTTAGCGTATAATCTAGCTTCTAGTCGGTCGTTTAATTTGCTGAAATGAAGATAGAAGATGTCTGAACCTAGGCCTTCAGATTGGGTGGCGAGATTAATTTTAGCATGGTTGATTCCTTCTGCTCCGTCAATGGAACTCGTATCGGTATAATATAATGAATAGACGAGCGAGGTTGATTCTAGTTTGTTTTCGCTGAAAACGGATGTTGTTTGGATTTCGGTTTTAGTAACATTCGAGTCATCGAAGAATGGATATGGGATGTTGTTACCGACACAGGAAAGCGAGCGGGATGTGACGGGGTCTGGATAGTTTCCGCTAACGGTCGTTTCGCCGCGTAAAAGGAACCAGATAATTAAGACGACTGCGGCAATAACTAAAAGGATGCCAGCAATCATGGTCCAGTTGGTTAAACTTTTTTTCATATACCTCCATACTTATTTATATATATTATATCACAAAAAAGTTATTAGAAAAGTCTTGACAAACTTTTTACGGTAATATATAATAGGGGCAAATAAGGTAACATACACAAATAAAACAAAAAAGGAGAAAAAATGAAAAAACTACTCTTGGTGGGGGCAGCTTCGGCGGTTGTTGCGGCAGTGCCGATTATTTCGTCATTTGCGACGACAGCTCCAGGGATACAAGATAATTTAACAATAATGCTGAGTGATACCTGTGAATTTGCGCGTTCGATGGGCGAAGGTGATTATTCAGCGAGCATTAATCCGGGAGGATACTCGGCAAATTTTGCGTCAAGTACGTTTACGGTAACTTGTAATACGCCGGATGTTTATACGGTGACGGCGCAGTATAGTGATTTATTAAACGAAGAAGACGATGCGATTTCGTATAGTATTTATGACCCGACAGGAGCGGAAAGTGCTTGGACGGCGAAGCTGGGCGAGAATATCGGGACGGCGGTAAATGTAACGAACGGCGAACCGATTATGCAGGCGAGCGTGGCGGATGGCGGTGCGTCGGCGACGGTGAGATACTCGGTCGGGGCTTCGAGCAGCCAGGCGGCAGGAACCTATACTGGCAAGGCGACTTATACGTTAGTGTCTGGTTATTAATACAAGTATATATAATATATAGTATTTTTGGTTTGACTTTTCTTGGGGTGACAATTCTCCGTTCCCTGTGGGTTGTGGAAAACTTTTTAAATTTTATTAAAAAAAGTTTAAAAAAATGTTGACAACGGCATTTTGCTTGTGTATAATTAGAAATATGTTAAGGTCATACACACCGAAACATAGAGTAAATAAAACAAAATCCGTTTTAAACGGGAGGAGAATATAAAATGAAAAAAACTATCATCGCAGCAGGTGCAGCAGTAGCTTTGGCGGCTATGCCGGTTGTAAGCGTTTTCGCAACTACTGCTCCTACGATTACTGATAGCCTTACAGTTAACTTGACAAAGACTTGTACGGTTACTCGTACTGGTAGTGTTGCGAGTGCGACTGCAGCTAGTCCAAGTTGGACGGATGCTACAGGAACGTCGACTGGTACGTACACTGGTAGTCTGACTGCTGGTGAAATGAAGACTCTTGGTACTTCTACTTTCACCGTAAATTGTAACGACCAGGATAAAGGTCACTCGATGAATGTTACTGTGACTGGTTTGAACTCGTCTGACAATGGTAGCCAAGATGACACTACGATCCCTTATGCTAACTCTACTTTAACTCAAGGTTCTACGTCTGGTTGGAATATTACCACGACTGCAAATACTGCTCTTGGTACGACTGCTGGTGTGATTTCTACTTCTGGTGACGAAACTATTACTGGTACGGTTTATGGGAACAAGAAAGCTGCTGTTACTGCGCAAACGTTTGATGCTACTTACAGCGTAGCTGCTGACATGACTCAGCCATCTGGTACCTATACCGGTTCTGCTACTTACACCCTTACTTTCAATGTTTAATTGTGTAAGTTAAGTACAAAAATCCCCCCGTATGACCGGGGGATTTTTGTTGTGGTTGGGTATTTTCAAAATCAGGCGATTTGTTGGATTTGTGCTAAGAAAATGCCGGATTTTGTGGTTGGGGATTGCTGAATTTGGCAAATGTGGAAAAAAGTGCAAAAAAAGTGTTGACATTTGTGGAAATCTGCGATATAATGGAGGAAGTTTAAGCAAGTCGCGTTTGCGACCTCTACATAAAGTGGATGAAGCGAGGAAAATGAGGTCGCTTAAAATGTGACCGAGTATATTGTCTTCTGATTAACAATTTGGAATTAACGATGAAAAGATTTTAAAGACGTAGCATCGCAGTTGAAGATTGTATAATATATAGTCGAAATTGTGTACATATTTATCGAACTTCGATTGCTAGTTATGTCAATGCATAAAAAGGTAATTAAGGGCACTGATAGTGGATGCCTTGACAATCAATACCGATGAAGGCCGTAGAAGTCTGCGATAAGCCTCGGGGATCTGACAGCGAGAAATGATCCGGGGATTGCCGAATGGGGAAACCTAATACGAGTCATGTCGTATTGACGCTACCTGAACACATAGGGTAGAAGTCGGGAACGGACCGAACTGAATC
>CAYSSH010000018.1:0-11896 GCA_964433705.1 uncultured Candidatus Saccharibacteria bacterium
CTTATTAATGATTGCTACGGGTGCCATCTCTGTACAAAATAGGCACCACTAGGTGCACTAATCAAACAATTTGCACAGTGTGACTGCTCAAACCTTTTGATAGCCTAATGGTGCCTATTCTAGGTTCGAGCCGTCTGCGCCGCAAACAAATGCAGCCACTTGATCAAATTGTTTAATTAGTGCACTTTAATTATATCACATATTTTATTTTTATGTGAAAAAAACAAAAAAATACGTCAGCGTTAGCAAAATAAGCCTAGACGGAATGGCGGTTTTGCAAGGGGTGAAACCGGTTATGGTTTGGCATTTTAGGGTATGGGGTTGACTCTTATTCCTATCTGTGCTAGGCTCTACAGCAGGGTTGGGGCAGTTTAATGTTTTTATGAGTATGGAACCCTGGGTGCGACTCGCACCAAAACTGCGAGGGGGCTTCATATGACGATTCTAGCTAGTCTGGTCGGTAAGCCCCCATATTAGTTTAGGCTAATAGGAGGTAGATTATGAGAACACGCTTTCGTTTGTTTCTTGTAATCCGATTGTTCGGAAAAAATATCACCATCCGGATCGAATGAATGGTGATACCGTTATAGTGATGTAACGGCAACTGCCCCAACCTGCAATAGGTTGCTAGAGCCTGTTGCTTATGGTTTTATTATATCACACATTCACACAAAATAAAACTATACTTTTTACTTTAGGTTTGATATAATATGGTTTTAAGGAGGACTTATGTCTATTAAAAAAGCAATTATTACGGATGCTGGGTTTGCGAGTCGGTATTTGCCGATTACGAAAACCATTCCGAAGGCGATGATTCCGATAGGTAGTAAACCGGTGATGCAACTTTGCGTGGAAGAATGTGTGGAGGCGGGAATTGAAGAAATTATTATTGTCGCAACGCCAAATACAAAATCGCGTGAGATTTACGATGATTATTTTCATAACAAGGCGGATAATGTGAAGGCCTTGCTCGACAAACAAGGTAAGTCGTCGCGCTTTGAGCCAGTACAGGAAGTTTTGGATTTTCCGAAAATTACGGTAATTGAGCAAGATCCGAGTCTTCCGTACGGGAACGGTTCGCCAATTGTGTCTGCGAAAAGTTTTGTTGAAAACGAGGAAGCGTTTATTGTACTTTATAGCGACGACTTGATTCTAGGAAAAAGCGATGTTAAGACACTAATTGAGGAATACGAGAAGAATCCGACCGCGAAAGCGGTGATTGCGGCGCAAGAAATGCCGGAGGCAGTTTGGCACAAATACGGGATGATTGCTTTAAAAGACAACGGGACTTTGAGCCATATCGTCGAGAAGCCGAAAATGCCAGATCTTAGTCCGAGTGATTTAACAAGTTACGGACGCTATCTTTTGACACCGGAAGTATTTACTTACCTGATTCCGCAAAATACTGGACTAGACGACGAACTTTGGACGGTGGATGCGATTACGCGGCTTGCGGAAACGGGGGACGTAGTGGTTGCAAAAAGCGAAGGGCGCTGGATTACGACTGGCGATCCGAAGAATTATTTTATGGCACACCTTGAATATGTAATGCGAAATACAGATTATGCGGAAGAAGTGAGAGATTTTGTGTTACAATATAAGAAAGGAGAATAGAAATGAACATAGCGGAATGGATTTTAGTAGCAATTCTTAGCGTAACTTTATTTATCTTTCTAATCGTCGGGATTATCTTGATGGTGAAAATGATGGAAGTGTCGGAAGAAGTGAAGCGTGTGGCGATTAAGGGACAATATGTGGCGGATAGCGCGAATGATGTGGTAACGAATGTAAAAGGAATGACCTCAATCGGGGGGACGGTCGAAATGTTGGTGGATAAGTACGTTAACCCGAAAATTAAAGAAAAGATTAAAGAAAGTAAAGAAAAGGAGAAAGAATAATGGCAGAAAAAGAAAAGAAGTCTAACGGTGCAGGAAAGTTTTTCCTCGGAGCGGCGCTTGGGGCGATTGTGGGGGCGATTGCGGGGAAATTTATTTCGGCGAATAGTGAAGATGATGAAGATGAGGAATGTGATTGTAGCGAAGATTGCGAATGTAGAAAAGAATTAGTGGAAGAAAAGACGAAGGAAAAAGCTGAGAAAAAAGAAGCGAAAGCGGAAAAAGTAGCCAAGTCAGAGAAAGCCGAGAAGACGGAAAAAGCAGAAAAGACCGAAAAAGAAACCAAAGCGAAAAAGGATTAAGAAAGTAGGCTCAGGCGAGCCTACTTTTTGTGGTATAATTTTTATATGGAACCGAAGTTGAAACCGTCAGATTTTGTGCATCTACATAACCATACGCATTATTCTTTACTGGATGGATTGACTAAAATACCAGAATTAGTTGATTTTGTCAAGAAAGAGGGGATGGAAGCGGTGGCGGTGACGGATCATGGCACAATGTCTGGTCTGGTGGAACTTTATAAAGAGTGTAACGCGGCGGGGATTAAGCCACTACTGGGACTGGAAGCGTATGTGGCGGCAAGAAAACGCACCGATAAGGACCCGGCGCACGACAAACAGCGTTTTCATATCACTCTGATTGCGATGAATAATGTCGGATACGAGAATTTATGTCGGATAATGAGCAATGCGGAGATTGAGGGGAAGTACTACAAGCCGCGGACGGACCATGAAGATTTGGAAAAATACAGCGAGGGAGTGATTTGTTTATCTGGCTGTATGGGATCAGAAATCAGCGAGGCGATTCGGGCGGGAGATGATGCGCGGGCGTTTGAATTAATTGAGTGGTACCGGAATGTTTATAAAGACCGGTTTTATCTGGAAATGCAGGATCATGGGCATCCTTTGTCATCCACACATTCCGCAGAACAGAAGAAGGTGAACGACTGGCATATGAGCCATGCGAAGGAATTGGGATTGCCGCTTGTGGTGACTTGCGACGCGCATTATCTAAAAAAGGAAGACCAAGATGTACATGAGGTTTTGCTTTGTATTGGAACGGCGGCGAATCTATCGGATCAAAATCGGATGACATTAAAAGATTACGATCTGCACGTCATTCCGGCAGAAGAGATTATTTCGCATTGGCAAGATACTTGCCCAGAGGCGGTTCTAAATACAAAACGGATTGCGGAAAGATGCAATGTGGACTTACAGTTAGGGCGGATTTTGATTCCAAAGTTTCCAATACCGACTGACGAGGACGAAAAAACTTATCTGGATCGGCTAGTGTTTCAAGGGCTGGTATATCGCTATGGCGGAAAAACGCTCAAAGAGTCAAGCGAAATACCCGTACCAGAATGTAGAAAGATTTTGGAGGAAGTTGACAAGGAACGCGATGAGGCTCACAAAGTTTTACCGCGTATTGATTATGAACTTTCGGTAGTGGATAAAATGGGGTACAATGGGTATTTTTTGATCGTACAAGATTTTATTAACTGGGGAAAAGCGCAGCGGATTGTGTATGGACCAGGGAGAGGTTCGGCGGCTGGGTCGATTTTGGCGTATGCGCTAAGGATTACAGAGCTTGACCCGCTGAAGTACGATTTGCTTTTTGAGCGGTTCTTAAATCCGGATCGGATTTCTATGCCAGATATTGATACCGATATCCAAGACACACGACGGGACGAGGTGATTGAATATTGTTCGCAAAAGTATGGGTATGGGCGAGTGAGCAACATCGCGACTTTCGGTAAGATGATGGCGAAAAATGCGGTGCGCGATGTAGCGCGGGTGCTAGAAGTGCCATATGCCGAAGCGGATAGGCTGTCAAAAATGGTGCCGGACCCGGTCATGGGACATCATGTGAAACTGGCGGACGCAATTCGGGATGTGCCGGATTTGAAACAGGAGTACGAAACCAATCCAACTTCGCACGAAGTGATTGATTTTGCGTCGCGACTTGAGGGGACGATTCGTAACCATGGAGTACACGCTTGTGGGGTAATTATTGCGCCGGATGATTTAGTGAAGTTTTTGCCACTTGAAGTTTCGGCAAAAGGTCCGATTGCAGCACAATTTCCGATGGGGCAAGTTGAGGAGATTGGGCTTCTTAAAATGGACTTTCTCGGACTTTCAAACTTGTCAGTGATTAACAATGCGCTTAGAATGATACGGAAAGTTTATCATAACGATATTGATATGTATTCAGTGCCGCTGGACGACCCGGAAACTTATGCGCTTTTACAAAGAGCAGAAACGACTGGCGTGTTTCAGCTTGAATCGGCGGGGATGAAACGATATTTAAGGGATCTCAAGGCGTCAACTTTCGAGGATATTATTGCGATGGTGGCACTTTATCGACCTGGGCCGATGCAGTTTATTGACTCATTTATTAAGCGGAAACATGGCGAGGAACCGATTACATATCTACATCCGGGGCTTGAAAATTCGCTGAAGAACACTTACGGGATTATGATTTATCAAGAGCAGTTCATGCAGATTTCGAAGGAATGGTGTGGATTTACAGGCGGACAGGCGGATACGCTCCGAAAGGCGGTTGGCAAGAAAAAAGTCGATTTGATGAATAAGGTAAAGCCGCAGTTTATTGAGGGTGCGGTGAAAATTGGTGGGGCGACCGAGGAGATTGCGGAAACATTTTGGTCACAGCTTCTGGATTTCGCAAATTATTGTTTTAATAAGTCGCACGCGGCGTGTTACGCCCTGGTAGCATATTGGACAGCATATCTTAAAGCGCATTATCCAGATGCATTTATGGCGGCGCTGATGACGGCGGATATGCGATGGACAGATCGCCTTGCGATTGAAATTGCGGAGTGTAAGCGGATGGGGATTAAAGTTTTGGGGCCGGATATTAACCAATCTTACGGTGATTTCGGGATTGTAGGAGGCGAGAAAACAATTCGGTTTGGGCTTTCTGGGATTAAAAGTATGGGGAAAGCGCTAGTTGAGGAGTATGTAATTCCGGAACGCGATAAAAATGGGCCATTCAAGTCGGTGTGCGATTTTGCGAAACGGGTAGATTCGACAAAATTTAATAAAAAATCGTGGGAAGCAGCGATTAAAACCGGGGCGTTTGATAGTTTTGGACATACGAGAAGTGATTTACTGTTTAATCTTGAGGCGGTTCAGGCTTACGGGGCGAAATGCCAGAAAGATGTAGGGTCAGGACAAATGGATCTCTTTGGGATGATGGGAGAAGCGGGAGCGATTGCAGAGGTTGAGGTAAAGCCAGCGCCGACGCAGTTTTCCGAGAAGGAACAACTGCTCTGGGAGCGGGATTTAATGGGACTTTATCTTTCGGCACACCCGCTTGATAAATATGATACTTACTTTAACGAGCAGACGCACCCGATGGACTTGATTACGCCTGAAAATAATGGAAAATTAGTGACGATTGGGGGGATTATTACGGCGGTGAGGACGATTTTGACCAAAAAAGGTGATAAGATGGCATTTATCAAGCTAGAGAATAAATCTGATGAAACGGAGTTTATTGTTTTTCCAAGCGTATTTGCGGAGCATGGAGCAAAACTCGTGGTGGATAACGTGGTGCGGGTACAAGGGAAAATTAATGCGACAGACAAAGATGGGAATTTGACCTCGGAAGCGAAGGTGATGGCGGAAGTAGTGGAACTGGTATCAGACGAGGTGTTGAATTCTTATGTTTCGACCGGGACAAAGTTGGCGGCGCCAGGTAAAGCGCCGGAAAAGTCGTTTAAGCGCGGGACGCGAACTTCGGCGGAACGAGTTTACAGGGGCGGCGGCGGGGCGCCTAGTCCGGCGACGATTGACGATATTCGAGTTTTAGCAGCGCCACCGAAGGACCCGCGGAAGGAAAAGTTATATGTTTTAATCAAAAACCCAGAAGACACAGAAACGCTTGCGGCAATTCGGAGACTAGCGGATATTAGCCCAGGATTTACAGATGTATTTTTAGTGTTGAAAGATGGTGAAAGCAAAAGAGTACTTAAGATGCCGTTTAGAGTTGATTTAGGGGATGGACTAAAGGGGAAGTTGGAGGAGTTAGTGGGGACAGAATGCGTAAAGGTCGTGAGTTAGCATGAAAAACGGAGCCATGAGGCTCCGTTTTTGCTAGAGATTTACTGTTGTTCGCCGTAAGAGAAAATTGCTTCGGCGAACATTTCGCCACCTTGGTAGTCCACGCGGGCAAAATCATAGTCCGCAATCCAGGCGGAAAGATAGACTTCCACCGTTTCGCCTTGGATGAGGTCGCCGATTTCGAAGATTTCGGACTTTCCGGAAGTATTGACATCGAGCGGTGAAGCAAGGGTTCTGGTCATCGCGTCGCGACCTTCGATGTAGTGCACTGCGTATACGCCAAAGTGAACAGCCTGTGCCGCCGAGAGGTCACCCGACAGCATGACTGCCATATTGACGTTAGTAATTGGGCCATCCACAGCCCGTAGCGTGAATACCGGAGCATCCAGCGACCGCTTGCCGTTGATGTCGGTCCAGGTGTGCTCGTCGATATTGTGGCGGGCGCCTTCGGTGAAAATCGGGAACGCTGCGCCGGGCGATGCAATGTTGCCTTCTGCGCCGACATCCACGCCTGCGGAGTGGGTGCCGATGGAGAGCAGCAGCTCGCCCTCGTCAGAGTTGGCGGTGTCACCGACGGCTTCGATTCTGCCGGAGAAAATGTGCATTGTTGCTTTTCTCTCGAAGTAGATCGAGGCCGAGGCGAAGCTGGCGGCACAAAGTGCTGCCACCAGTACGGACGCAAATACTTTCTTCATCAGGTTTTTCATTTTAGTATCCCCCTATAAAAATTTTTTGAGTTTTACAACTCGCTTAACCCGCTAAGAAATAGTAGGTTAGGCGAGTTATAAAACTCTAATGAAAAACATTGGCGATTCAATCTCTAGTTTTTTAATGAACTGACCCCTTATAAGAGGCTTATGATTCCATTATATCACACTTATGCTTTTTTGTCAATAGTTTTAACATATTTTTTATTCTTTAATGCGAGAAAAACAGTAATATGCTATAATTAGGTCATGAAAAAGAAAAAAATGTCAGATATGGTGACTGTTAATCGCAAGGCGAGATTTGACTATGTGTTGGGGGAGGAACTAGCCTGCGGAATGGTGTTGACCGGACCGGAAGTGCGAGCGATTCGCGACCATCACGTCCAGCTTAAGGGGTCATTCGTGACAATTCGGAATGATGAACTCTGGCTGAACAATCTAACATTAGGGGCGGAAACGGCGCGAAATATCAAATTGCTTGCGACTAGAAGACAGATTACGGCACTGATGCGCGAAAAAGTTGCGGGGTCAACAATTGTGCCGGTACGACTACTTGGCGGGTCGCGGCATATTAAACTGGTAATTGCGGTAGGAAAAGGCAAAAAGAAATACGATAAGCGCGAAGCTATCAGAAAGCGCGACATCGAGAGAGGAAGATATGCATAAACCGGCGGATCCTGTCGTCGCATCTTCCCCCATGTCGGCTGGGGCCTCCATGGGGGTCCCCCAAGTTCCGCCACCCGCCGATGTTATGCGTATTTTCTCTTGGAATGTGAATGGAATTCGGGCGGTTCTAAGGAAAGGGGCGCTTCAGGAGTTTTTAGCGGAGTATCAGCCAGATATTTTATGCTTACAAGAGATTAAGGCAAAACCAGAACAGGTGGATTATGATTTTCCGGGATACGAAGTATTTTGGAATCCTGCGGCCCGTCCTGGGTATTCGGGGACGGCTATATTGTTTTCGGAGCATAAAGCTCTTAGTTTTGTGAGTCCAAAAATGTATAGCGATGAAAATAATATAGCTGTCCTAGAAGGCAGAGTACAGATAGCAGATTTAGGAGATTTTTATCTGGTGAATGTCTATACGCCAAATTCTAAACCAGATTTGTCGAGGCTAAAACTTCGCGAAAAAGAGTGGGATCCGGGGTTTTTGGCGATACTGAAGGAGCTTGAAAAGAGCAAGCCAGTAGTAACTTGTGGGGATTTTAATGCGGCTTACGCTGAAATTGACCTAGCAAGACCGGCGCAGAATCATCACAATGCTGGTTTTACAGATGAGGAACGCAGGGGAATTAGAAATTTGCTAGGCGCTTCGTTCATTGACACTTTTAGGTCTTTACATCCAGAAGAACAAAGATATACTTGGTGGAGTCATTGGGGACATGCGCGCGAAAACAATGTTGGGTGGCGAATTGATTATTTCTTTATTTCGAGTGGATTGAAGGGACGACTGGTGGATGCGGAAATATATGAGAACGTTAAGGGATCGGACCATTGTCCAATTTCAATCACTTTAAAGGGGCAGGGGAAAGATTCTTAAGAGGAGCGGCAGGGGAATGGAAAGATTTTTTAAGAAGATCGAAAAAGTGCGGAAAGAGGAAATTTTATGGAATGTACCAGAGCAAAAACAGGGGTTAATTGCGGTGGTTGGGGGTAATTCGCAAAATTTTAGGACTTCGGTTAAGGTATCAGAGTTTTTGATTGCTAATTATCCGATTAGGGAAGTTGATTTGGTATTACCTGATGCGCTAGAAAAAAAATTGCCACCGCTTGAGAATACAAAGTTTTTAACTTCTACGGAATCTGGGTCGTTTGCGGACGGAGATGAACTTACTCGTGTTTTGAATCTTGCGGATTTTAATCTGCTAGTGGGGGATTTTTCCAAGAACTCGGTAACAGCGAAGGCGCTTGCCGATGCGGTAAAAAAGGCGGAGAAACCACTGATGATGACACGCGATGCGGTGGATCTTCTGGCGGAAAATCAACCGGAAAGATGGCTGATGAATGACAATGTAATAATTATGGCGACGATGGCACAGATGGTGAAGTTATTGCGTGCGGCGTACTACCCGAAGATGTTGACGTTGACGCAACCGCTAATACAAGTGGCGGAGGCACTGCATAAGTTTACTTTGAGTTATCCGGTTAGCCTAGTCGTTCTTCATGACGAACAAATTTTGATAGTGAAAAGCGGCGAAGTGCAGGTTTTAGCGCTTGAGAAGACCAATTTTTCACCCTTGACGCTTTGGGGCGGCGAGGCGGCGGCGAAAATTGCGGCGCTAAATCTGTTTAATCCAGGGAATTTTGCCGAAGCGACGGCAGTAGCGCTGGCGGATTAGTTTTGGCTTCGTGGGGGCTTTTAAAGCGACGCCCTAGGTTAACTATGCTTTGTAGGGCTTTCGAGGCGATGCTCTAATTCTACTGCGTCGCGTGAGATGTTGTGACGACGCTGAGAAAGAAAGAACCAGAGAAAAAGCGAGACGGCACAAGCGATTATTGTAATAAAGATTTTGACGCCGAGCGGCCATTCGGAGGCATACAGAGTCCAAGCGGCGGCGAGAAACATGAGTGCTAGATACAAATTGCGTCGCATAAGAATGATTTTTTTGGCGAGCGGAAAGTTTTTGTGGGCAAGCGAGTTATGGCGTGCGTCGTCTGGATGACCGAACAATTTACCGTAAACGAGAAAATCGACAACCATCGCAAGAATGCCGTAGCCTAGTAAAATAATCAGCCCGGCGACGAGATTAACTCGTAAAATAAAGAAGAGCGCCATCACGACTCCTAGGAAAGTATCGGTTAGCATATCGTATTTGGCGGCGTATTTGCGATATTTCGGAGTTTTATTCTTTGGAAAAGGATACTTAGTAGCGAGCGTACCGTCGAAAGCGTCGGTAAGTTCGCCTAAAACGAAAATTGTAAAGCCGGCCGCGAGCGAACCTCCCGTAAAACACATCACAAGCAAAATTATGGCGAGAATAAAACGCGTCAAGGTTAAGATATCGGCAAGGTATTGCTTCATGACTCAATTATAGCACATCTTAAAAATTCTCGTAATCTTTAGCTCTGATAGGATTCTGGACCGTATATGATATAATTAAGATATGAAAATTGCGATTTTTTCGGATTGTTATTTGGACTTGACTGGGGGGATTGTGACGGCGATTAATGCCGAAAAAGCGGAACTGGAGCGACGTGGGCATACGGTATATGTTTTTTCGAGCGCTTTTTCGCGTAGTCAAGAGGAAAAGCAAAAACTTGCGAGAAAGCACATTTTTCCAGTTCCGACCTGTAAACTTTGTGGTCGCGGCGTTACGCCAATTGCAAGGCGTCCGAGAGTGATTGAAAAGTATATTTTGAAAAATTATCCGGAGGTAAGGGGATTTGATGTTTTTTATATTCATTACGAAGCGGGATGTTCGATCGCGGGGATTCGGCTGGCGAAAAAGTTAGGAATTAAAAGCGTACAGGTAATGCATGGGCGCGAAGATATGGGGGAAGCGCTGATTATTCCATTGGGCTTAAGAACTTTTGTGGCGACGATGTTAAACTGGTTTCATTCGTGGTATTTGCCACATACAGTTAAGGTAACAAAAGATAATTATCTTGCGACGACGCTGGCGAAAGCAAAAATGTGGACAATTATGGCAAATCACGCGAATCAAGCGGACCTCGTAATCACACCATCTAATTATTTTCGCAAAATGTTGATTTATTACGGAGTAAAGCGACCAGTAGTGGCGCTACATCATGGGATTGCTGATGAATATTTGAGGCGGACGCCGCCGGTTCATCGTTTGGAACCAGGCGAGCCACTTGGGATTATCTGGCATTCGCGACTTTCGCCAGAAAAGCGGCTGATGCCGTTTCTTGAGGCGTTGAATATTCTACAGGTTTCGGCAATGCCACCGGTAAAACTGGGGAAGCTCCCAACGGTAAATAGTTTGGTCAATCGTAACAAAATTACTTATTCTTATCATTTGGACATTTTTGGAGACGGTCCAGACATAGTGGCGGCGAAGACTTATGCGAAGTTACACCGATTGAATGTAACTTTTCATGGGGCGACGGCATTTAATGAGATTTGGCCGTATTTGGAAAAGGCGCAACTTGATGTTTTGGTTTCGTATAATTATGACACTTTTGGGATGGCGCTAATTGAAGCGGCGGCGGCTGGGGTGCCAGCGCTAATTGTGGACCCGGATTTGGAGGAAATTGTGCCAAAGGGCGGGTATGTGCTAGCGAAATCGGCGTCGCCGGTTGCGATGGCGGATAGTTTATCGGAGATTTTGGAGCATCCGGAGCACATCGTCAAGATGAGCGAGGCGATGATAGAATCGAGAGAACATATTAGCAATTCGGATAAGGTAGATCAGCTTGAGAAGATTTTTGGAGAGATGATTCGAGGGTAATAGGTGAAGCGAAGGGGGAATATCAATTAAGTTTGACTGACCGAACAAAAAAAACAGGGTCTATCCCTGTAATTGGTGGGGCACAATTAGCCAGGTTTTAACAATATATAGAGATGGTGCGGAAAAAAGGTGAGGCTATTTTATCTACCCAATAATTTTATCTGTAAAAAACCGCCCTCAAGGAGCGGTCTTTAAAAGGATATGCTCAAGCGGTACGGCGCCGGAATGATTCTTTCTGCGCCTCGCACCATTCGTCTAGGATGGTTGTTACATATTTTCATGACAATATGCAACAATATTATTCAGTAACAGCCGTACTTCTAGCAAAAAGAAGATTTGGTTTTCATTTTGATACGGTTCAAACAGATAATGGTCCAGAATTTGGCAAGAAATTCCAAGATGGAATAATAAGACGAGGTATGAAATGGCGACATACTAGAGTCAGAAGGCCGAATGATAATGCTCATGTAGAAAGATTCAATAGAACTTCAAGAAAAGAATGCTTAGGAAATTACATTCCCGCTAAAGAAACATTGGAAGAAACTCAACAAAGAACTGAACAATATATTGACTTTTATAACAATAAGAGGTTACATTTAGGTATACAGTTTATGACTCCACTACAAAAGTGTAGCCAAGGTCTTGAGTTGAATTAGTGGATAATAGGGGCAAAAATAGAAAATGCCCCCTCCGAAGAGGGGGGCGGTGTGAGTTTTAAGGGGCTTTGTATTACTCCTTCGGAGCTTCAGCTTCCGGAGCCGAACCCTGCCCCTTAATGGGGTCCGCAACGGCGGCAACCA
>CAYSSH010000019.1:0-11677 GCA_964433705.1 uncultured Candidatus Saccharibacteria bacterium
GAGTTTCGCCAATTTTTTTTCTGTACTCGACGAACCTACATGTACGGTTTTTACAACCCGATTACCTTCCTTATAGCAAACCTGCACTCCAGTCGCCCCCGAAGTTGTCTTAAATTTCCGAATATACGCCATAAAAAAATTATAACAAGAAACCCACAGAAAATCCACCTACTTATCCACAAAACCACAAGCAAAATTGAAACTATTTCCCTTATGTCTAGCACCCGCCTATCCTAGCAACCGCACTTGACAAACCAATTCGCTCGCGCTAAAATTAAACTACAATCGCGCCAATTCGCGATTGGGAGATTCTACCAAGAATCTGTTTGATGAGTTAGCATCCGTATCAATTTTGCGGAAACATATCAATTTTTCCACAAAATCCAACGGGCATGATGGTTATGTAATAAAAAAGCATAAACGTCAAAATTTTTCATATCGATTATGGACGGTAAAAACATGGAAAATCCAATTACAGCCAGCAGGGAATGGCAAAAATTGCAGAATGACCTAGGTGAAAAATCAGTTTACGAGCAAAAAATGGGTTACCATTTTCTCGCGATTATTAAATCTACCATAGTAGGGAATTATTTATTCGTCCCATATGGTCCCGTTGCAAAAGATGAAAAATCATTTAAAAATGCTATTTCCTCTCTTAAAAACCTTGCTAAAACCCACCATGCGTTTTTTATTCGCATGGAGCCTCAAAACCCAGATTTCGCGAGGCTTCTCCCATCTTCCGCAAAAAAGGTTAAAGATATCGACCCTAAGGATACCTGGGTTCTTGATTTAACGAAAGACAAGACTGAACTTATTAGTAATTTTTCTCAAGGAACCAGAACTCGGTATCATAATTACAAAAAGAAGGGAATTATCGTCGAAATAACTCAAAATCACGACGAAATTAAACACCTCGTCGCCCTTCAGCAAAAATTATTTGAAAAAAAGCATCTTACCGCCTATGATGCAAATTATCTCAAAAAGGAACTGGAACAACCCTTCGCAACGCTCTACCTCGTTAAATATGATGCTTCAAAAGATGAAACGTTAGCGCATAGTGACTCTAGTCCAGATTCTTCCCCGAAAAAGAACCTGAATGAAACCCTGAACAATAAACCCAAAGACCAGCAGATTCTCGCCGCCTCACTTTTTTTCGATTATGGCGATACTCGCTACTATATGCAGTCTGCCGCCGACCAAGATTATAAAAAACTTCCCGCGATAGTTGCCCTCTTAACTACTGCCATTATGGACGCCAAGGAGCAGGGAATCGAGCGTTTCGATTTTTGGGGCATCGCTCCCGACGGTGCTGACCAATCTCATCCCTGGTATGGCTTTACTGAATTTAAAAAATCCTTTGGCGGTGCGCCGAAACATTACGCCGGCACCTACGACCTTCCCATAAACCCACTCAAATACTCCCTTTATCGTTTTCTCAAACGTTTCAAACCATAACAAATACCCCGAAATTTCGGGGTATTTTAAAAAAGGGATTACAAAGAATCCAGTCGAGCTATCAACTCAACAAGACGGCTAGAAACGTCCGCATTATGCTTCCGACGCTCCTCGAGTTCCTCATCATTGGCCTCAAACCGGAAGTCCGCCGAGTTATCAAGCATTTTCAGCTCCGTCGGAGCATCCATGCCGAGTTGATACTCGACGTATAACGCTCCCATCATCTCTCCAATCTTCAGAATAAGCTTCTCAGAAATTTCCGAAATTGCATTCGTCTTGATGGGGCGCCCATGTCTCGAAGCAAACAATAAAGTTAAATTAACTACTTTTGCAAGAGCATAAGGCCGCTCGCGCTGCTTCGAAATAGTAGAAGCATGGACGTCGCTGTCATGATTGACCGAGACGAGCATCAGCAGTTCATCGTCGTCGAACGCAATCTTCTCAATGTCCTCGTCGGTTATACCGTATGAAGCCAGGCCAGACGCAGGGGGTAGGTCGCCGTTGATGACGGCGGTTGCGAGATGGTCTAAGTATCCAATTTCGTCTCTAGCAACGAAAATGTACTTCGCCGTCGAACGACAATAATGCGAATAATCCATAGTAATCCTCCTAAAGAACGTAGGGTTAAAATTTGGCAAAGCCACCCTACAAAGCATATTATACACTTTTCCATAATTTTTGTCAAGAAGCCCACATTGTGCTATAATGAACCTATCAATAAAACACGAAAGGATAAAAATGTCATTGTTTGATAAAATAATGGATAAAAACATGGATAGGATGAAATACATGCAGAAAAAAATGCTTGATGTTCAAGAAGAAATCTACAAAGAAAATGGAGAACAAATCAAACGCATAAACACGAAATCTGCTGAGCTTACTGCACCAGGAACCAAAACCCATTATGAAGCGGTTGCAGGCGGAATCAAAGAAGGATTGGCCAGCGAATCTAATAAATTTTGTAGCGAATGCGGTAATAAAATCTCTAAAACCGCAAAGTTTTGTAGTGAATGTGGCGCAAAACAAAACTAAGCCTGCCCCAAAACCTGCTAATCAGTGGTATAATTAGCTCATGAAACTTCAACCAAACCACTTTTTTATTAACCACCCCTATCTTAAACTTGTCATCAAAAATACTTTCACTCTTTTTAACCTTGTTAATCTCGTTCTTGCACTCATGGTTGCCTCTGTTGGCTCCTACAAGAATATGCTCTTCATTCTCATTGCTGTCGCCAACACTTTAATCAGCATCATTAATGGCATCCGCGCCCAAAAAACCGTTGACAAGTTAAAACTTCTCTCCGAGAAACAACCTATCATCATCCGCAACGGTAAACCTACTCCAGTTGTCGCCTCTGAGGTTAAGCCCGGCGACGTGCTTTCTCTTACTCTTGGCGACCAGATTCAATTCGATGCCATTCTAAAAGAGGGAACCATCGAGGTAAACGAAGCGCTTCTTACCGGCGAGCAGGATAATATTGAGAAAAAACCAGGCGAGCATCTCATCTCCGGCTCATTTGTTGTTTCCGGCTCCGGTCTTGCTACTGTTGAGCATGAGATGGCGGACAACTACGTTTCAAAACTTGAAAGCGAAGCCCATACTATTAAGACCGCCGACTCCAAACTGTTCAAATTAATGAACAATATCGTTAAATATATTTCTTACGCACTTATTCCAATCGGCGCACTTTTACTCTGGTCACGTTTTCGCACCGAATCTGACACTACAACCGCCATTACCAGTACTGTTGCCGGTCTAATTAACATGATTCCGGAAGGCTTGATTCTTTTGACTTCCAGCGTCCTCGCCCTCGCCACCATTCGCCTTAGTCGCCGTAAGATTCTCGTTCAAGATCTCTACGCCATCGAAACTTTGGCCCGTGTTGATACAATTTGTTTAGATAAAACCGGTACCTTGACTACTGGAAAAATGACCGTTAAAGATTTCATTATGCCAGATGGCAACACCGTTAACCTCAAAAACCCTACCTCTCAAGCCGAAAAATCGTTTCTAACGGCTCTAGAAGCCATTTTAAGCCACCAAACTGCCAAAAACGCAACCAATAGCGCTTTGAAGGCAAAACTCGCGAAAATGCCCAAATTTAAAGCCACAAGCGAAATTGGCGAAATTGTCGATGTCATTCCTTTTAGTTCCGATCGGAAATATTCCGGTATTAAAACCAGTGATGCCAAATATCTACTCGGTGCTATCGAATTTATCACTAGTGATAAGGCTTTAATTAAGAAAGTTAAATCCGCCTCCTCTATCTACCGCACCCTAGCAGTAGTAAAATCAGAAACATCAGACGCTTCGTCAAAAAATTCCACCACAAAACTCCTCGGCATCGTCCGTCTTGAAGATGAGATTCGCGCGACTGCCCCAAAAATCATCAACTACTTTTATCAAAACCACATCGATATCAAAATCATTTCCGGCGATGATCTTGATTCTGTTAAAAACATCGCGAATCAAGTCGGCGTAAAAGATTTGAATGGCGTTAACCTTTCTTTGATAAAACATCCGGCCTATCAAAAACTAATCGAAGAATATTCTATCTTTACTCGCGTCAAACCCGACCAGAAGAAGGAACTCATCAAAGCTCTCAAAAAATCCGGTCGCACCGTCGCTATGACCGGCGATGGTGTTAATGACATTCTCGCCATGAAAGAAGCTGACGCTTCGCTCGCCATCGGCGAAGGCTCCGATGCTGCCCGTCGTGCTGCTAAATTCGTTTTACTCGATTCTGGCTTTGAGGCCGTCCCCAGCATCATCGACGAGGGTCGCCAATCCATTAACAACCTCGAACGCTCAACTACTCTCTTCCTCGCTAAAACCGTTTATGCGACCATCCTTGCTGTTGTCTTCGTCTTCCTTCCGTTTTCTTACCCGTTTAGCCCAATTGAAATGTCGCTTCTAAACTTTGTTTGTATTGGCTTTCCGGGACTTATTCTTGCCCTTGAAAAGAATACCGAACGCGTCAAAAACCGCTTTACCAGCAACATTATCGAATATTCCGTACCTATTGGTTTTACCGTCTCCATTGCTATGCTTTCGCTTTCAATCCTCTCCCATTTCAACAACTTTTCCCGTTTCGAACTAACCACAACTTCCGTCTTTATCACTTTCGCCATTGACCTCATCCTAATCTATTGGATTTCCAGACCTCTCAACAAGCTCCGCACTGCCCTCATCTTTACCATTCTCGGCATAATGGCTGCTGCTTTCTTCATTCCATTCGCCCGCGAATTCTTTGAATTTACCTTCTTGAACCAAAACGGTTTTATTATTATGCTTTCTATCATCGCTCTCTCAATCGGCCTCTTCTTTATTCTCCGGGCTTCCGCCAAAAAACTCAGTCGCACTTTGGCCAGTTTTCTTCATATCTAACCCCAGATTAATAATTAGAAAAATACTGCGACCAATGTGTTTTATAGGTTGTCCCTGCGTCAAAATAAAATCCTACCGCTAGCTTCGTGTAAGCCGGGTTCAAAATGTTTTCCCGATGTTTTTCTGAATTCATCCAAGCCGCCACTGTCGTTTCCGGTGAAACCGCCGAATTTCCCGCCACCAAATTTTCTCCCTCTACATAAATCCCCTCAGCCGGTTCATTACACGCTGTGCTCCAAGATGTCCCATCTGGTCTTGTATGTGAATATAATTCCACAAGCTCCATCGCCCGTGTTTCGGCTGCCTCTGCGCAAGTATCTCCCCACGATAATTTTTCCAACCCGTTCCGCACTCGCTCTTGGTTGACTAATGAAAGTACCTCGTATTCCCAACGTAGTTTCGGCGACTCTTCAACCACAATCTCAATCGTATCATGTCGTGAACCGTCATAAGTCCCCGCGGTAACCGTTACATGTCCCGTCCCAGTAATCAGCGGATATCTACAAGTATCCGACGAATATCCAAGCCAAGTTCTCGCCCCGTCATAAAAACCTGCGATAACTGAAGTGTCGCTTGTCTGCCAATACATTTCCCCCAGTCCGCTTAACTCGCCACCCACACATAAGTCGAAATTCGCCGTTTCGTACATAGTAATTGAGTCTTCTCCCCAGAGTTCCCCCGTCGGTACCGGTGCCGAATCCACTCCTGAAGCCGTATGTACCGAAGTTACATAAGATTTTTGCGCTTCTGTCAAGGTAACTTCATTATTGCTCTCAGCATCAAGCAATTCCGTCGAAGCAATCTCTCCCTCCACGATATCATTCCTTGCCGAAACTACTCTAAAATCTAACCCCCCGTCCTTCAAAAGTATCGCTCCCGCAATCAGCACCCCCGCAATCAGCACCGCCGCTGCATTTATCGAAAGCAAAATCGTAGTTTTTGTTTGTTTAAGACTTGCGGCCGCCATTCTCGATCATTGTCCCCATTAAATTTACAATCATTTCAGTTCTCACCGTATCTTCCCGATCTAAACTCGTTTTTGTCGTTGGTTTCCCAAACACAACCTGCCCAATTACATCGCCGTTCGTATTGGTCATCACCGCCACGCGCGAAATCCCGCTTTTTTTCACCAGCTCTCTATTAATTCCGCTCACACTTTGCCAAATCCCCCGACTCGGCATTGGCATTTTCTCAATTTCCGCCAAAATTTCCGCCGGTAGCTTGTCTTCATCTGCTACGAAATATTGTCCTTTCACTAAAAACCCCACATATTCAAAATGTAAGTGTTCTTCCAGAAATCCCGACACATCCTTTAGGTTAAGCTTCTTCTTGTCTAGTCTAGACAATTTTTTTACAATATAAGCAATATCAATTTGCTTGTCCATAATCAAAGATTTGATCATTGACCAAATTTCCGCGATCGCCGGCGCCAGCAAAAGCACAATTGCAATCATCACAAAGTTAAGCAGAATCACTTGAAACGACGGAGTCGATACTCTAAACAGCGCCGTAAAAATTAGATGGAAGATCAAAAGATAAACAATTACTGCGCTACTCACAATCACGAGTGTCGAGAGTACCTTAAGCCAGCCAGTCGCCAGCGAAATCATCCTGTATCTAAGCACTGCGTAATAAAAACCAAGCATCGTTAGCCCAATCGCCAGCGGCCCGACCCAAATCAAGTCATATCTTTCCGCCGCGCCAACTAAATCAAAAATGAGCGATAATACTCCAGCAATTGCCAGCCCAATCATAAAGAACATATAGCCCTTTTTTGTATTTTTATCTGTTGCTTTGCGTATCCGATAAATTGTCGCCAGACAAAAAGCCGGCACAATCGTACAAAAGTAAACAATATATAGTGCAAAATACCATCCCCCCTCCATTGGCGTAATATAATTTACCACATTCCCTGTATTTGACAGTATGAATGAAGAATAAAGTACCGACGGATCATACAAGAATATTGTTGACAACACCGCGCCTGTCACAAGAAAGAAAGTCGTAAGAATTTTCCCAAAGCGATATTTCCATGCCACATACCCCAGGATCGTTGAATCCATAATAATTGCCCCCACATAAATCCCCTTAATCAGCCAAGGCGCTAGTTCGTAATCCAACTCCCCAGTCCCAAGCGACAAAAAACCCGCAATCGACACACTCCACATCACCTCGCCAATCGCCGCCGCCAAAAACCACAGACTCCTTAATCTTTCCGCTTTTGAACTACCAAATACCAGTGTCAGCGCCGACAAAATCGTTAGCACCGATACCGCAATCACCAGCACATTAATCAAATTCACGATGAACCTCCATTTATAACTCCATTATATCATAAACAATAAAAAGCCCGCAATATTTTGCGGGCTTAAAGGGAGGAGGTTATATTGATCTTTGTAAATGTCACCATCACAGAGGATGGTACTTCGTTGTAGGTGTCAAGCGCATATTCTGCGCCAAATTTCATTCCAGACTTCCACAAGCTCTTACGCATTTGCTCAACCGTCGCAATCGTCGCCGCCGCATCTCCATAGAAATTCATTCTCGGCCATCCAAATACGCTCATCGAACGCCAAAGATATGGGCAATCCACTTGTAAATCAAAGAAAAACACGCCGTCTTTCTTTAAAAACCCATACACCGGCATCACCACAGCGGACTGGAATATCTCCATCGGATAATACGAAGCTACGCCACCGAGCATAATCAAGTCCGCATCCTTACATGCGGGATTCGTAAATGCTCTTTTTAGATCGCCATGAACAAACGTAAGCCCCAAATCGTCCGCCGTAAACGGAAAAAGCCTCTTAGTGTCAATAGTCGGGTCCTTGTCGTAGGCGATGATGGCTTGCCGTTTCTTATCAAACGAAAAACCATGGTATCTTGCCCAGGCCAGTCTTCCAGCTCCGAGGTCCACGACCTTAGTGGGGGACTTCGGAGCGCCTTTCTTTTGAATCGTAGTCACAAGGTCCGCCACATACATCTGACGCTCCCTGTTATAGACAAAAGTCGGGTCATTCTTCACGAAGTCCTCAATCGGGTCATTCTTATCCGTCCGATAAACCATCTCGCCGGACATTCCTTTCCCAACTCCATACGACATTTCCAGCGCCTCAGAGGGGGAACGATAAACGCTCACGAGCCAGGGAAAGAAATACAGCGACTCTGCCCCACGATAATCCTCAATGAACTGCGCCAACCCAGGATTTTCAGCGATCTTCTTGCTAACAGCACTCCAAACCCAGCTCACGTCATCCTGTGGCGCATCACGATGCGCTTCTTTAAACTTCATCATGATGCGTTCCAAAACGACCGGATCGGTTTTTACGCCTTCCGCCGCCGCCTGGTTGTTGATTTGGGTGTATTTCGTGAATTCAGACTCGGCCATATCTCTTGTCCGTTCGATCGGATCAAAGATGCCATTATTTTTGAGCATAAAATAACCTCCTTTTTAATCTGCTCCCCCCTTATGACCCATATTATATCAAATCTTCCCAAAAAGTCTAGATTTTCCCGTTTTTCCCGTCATATTTGTGCTATAATCAAACCATAAGGTTTTTATGGATACAAATAATCAACCAGATATTATTTTAAGTCAAGGTAGTTCTATTATCGACGATGACGGAAAAAAGCGCCCTACCCCAGTTCACTCCTCGGAGTCGCTTTCCTTAGTTGAGCCTCCCGACCTTCCTGCGAAGAAAACTAAATCCTCTCGTCAGGGAAAAACCGCCCTCATTATCTCTACAGCGCTTCTTTCGGTTCTCTCGGCCGGTCTCATTGTTGCCCTTGTCTTTATTTTGCTCGATTCCGTCAACAAATCCTCAACGATTTCATCTTTAGAGGAGCAAAAATCCTCTCTTACCGCTACCGTCGCTGATTTAGAAACCGAAATCTCCGATTTAAACAACCAAATTGATACCACTATCCCGACAACTTTCTCTTTCGAGGAATTTTCATCAACCGTCATCCAAGGCATCAAAAATCTAGACGGCAAAGCCAAATTTTACAAACAAAAAAGCAAAACTATTGATTCGACCGGCTATCGCTATAATGTCGCTATTGACACAAATACCGACCTCATCGTCGAGAATGGCACTGTTGTAGATATTGGTGAAGGTGTTACCGCCGCAGGTTATTCCGTTATTGCCTCTGATGTCATAGATTTTGACATCATCTCAAAAGATTTTGATGATACCGATGTTCGCCTCTATTTTATTGTCAAAGATGGTACCGTCGGTGTTTCTGAAAATCTCGTCAACGTTGACCCAACCGTTTCGCCGCCTGCTACTTTCGGTGGCTATAAAAACTATACCAATATCATTTCCGTCCGCCGCACGACTGACGCAGATTTCGACAATCGCTACGATGTTATCTTTACCGACATTTCCGGCAATGTTTATCTTGATTCCGGTGCTGAATAATTATTTCTCAATCGATATTCTCGGATAAATATTGAGCCTGTACGGGTCAGTCGGCTCTACACCAGATTGAATTTCATAAAATGCCGCCGCGGCGACCATCGCCCCATTATCCCCAGATAAGGCCGGCGCAGGGAAGAACACCTCGGCATCATATTTTAGCTCCTTTCTCAGTTCTTCATTCGCACTCACTCCCCCTGCTACTACCACCGACCGCACCTCTGGATGCTCCCGAACCGCCATTTTTAATTTCTCATCTAAAATATCCACCGCCGTTTTCTGGAAAGAAGCCGCAAAATCCGCAATTTGCTGCTCATTTAGCAATTCCTTTAATTTATGCGATGGGTATGAAATTGGTACGCCCACTTCCTTCTGCACTGCTCTTAAGACCGCAGTTTTTAACCCGGAAAATGAAAAATTCAACCCCTCAACTTTTGGATGTGGTAAACAATATTTAGTTGCATCGCCAGAAAGTGCTGCTTTCGCAATATTTGGTCCGCCAGGATATGGCAACCCCAAAATTTTTGCTACCTTATCAAAACATTCCCCCACCGCATCATCTTGTGTCGTCCCGATAACTTCAAACTTGTCGTGTCTTGGCATATATAATATCTGAGTATGCCCCCCAGACACCACGAGTGCCAGCAAAGGGAACTGTGGTGTACAGCAATCAGAAACGCTATTCCGATTATCTCTGAGGCTTAACCAATTCGCATATACGTGTGACTTGAGATGGTGTACTGCATATAACGGTTTATTATGTAAAATCGCCAATGTTCGCGCCGTTAGTGTCCCTATAAGCAAAGACCCCAAAAGTCCTGGTGCATGTGTTACCGCAATTGCATCAATTGCATCCCAATCTACCCCTGCGTCCGCAAGCGCCTTATCAATAACTGGCAGTATTGCCTCAAGATGACTCCTCGCCGCTACCTCTGGAATTACACCCCCATATTCTGCAAAAATATCAATCTGTGAAACGACCACATTCGACAAAATCTCGCGCCCGTCTTTCACAACCGCGGCCGCCGTCTCGTCGCAGCTTGTTTCTATCCCAAGTATCAGCATACCTTATATTATACCACAAAAAATTATATCACCACATGAATATTATTCGTGATGATAATGCGAGCCTCTAGTGATTTCCGCAGCCCGATAAATCTGCTCCGTAACAATTAGCCTCGCGATCATGTGCGGAAAGACTAACAGGGAAAAACTCCACACAAAATCTGCCTTCTCACGCACAAATTCATCAAATCCATACGCCCCACCAATCAAAATCACTACATCTTTTCCCGCCAAAAACGCCTTTCCAAGCATTTCAGAATATTCGCCCGATGATATATTTTTTCCACGTTCATCGCAACAAATCACAAATTCCTTCGTCCGATCAAACGGCCAATTGGAAAGCCGCTTTGCCAATTTCTCCTCATCCATAAACTCCCACGAAATTGTATAAGGTTTTCTCAACCTCTTTTCGTATTCCTGGCACGCTTCCTCGACCCAAGCCACATGTTTCTTTCCCCCAGCAAAAATCCTAATCATAGGTATATTATACCATACTCCCGTTTTTCCGCTAATAGACCCGTCAATTCATCTTTCCAAAACCAGAAATCTATGATATAATGGCTACTTGTTCTGATTGGGGTGACATAGCAGAAAAATAGGGGCACCATATTTGGTGCCCCAGGGGTGGAGTTCAGTTGCCGTACTGAGTATACGCGTGGTTGCCCTTGTCGGTGTGGACTTCGCCGATGTGCCCATCGGGGTACTCGTTCCACGACAAATGGCGATTCTCATCTCTCGAGTACGCAGTATTGTGGATGTATCCGTCTTTCTGCTCGGATTTCATCCCGCCGCCTGCGTCAACGATGCTTTCGGCCGCCCTCTCGACATCGACTTTGCCAGGATTATCATACTTAGCTCCCATAACTCTAACCTCCTATATAATGTTCGTAGCCAAGCTACGATATCATTATACTATATTTACATCATTTGTCAATACATACATATCCATAACCGCAGCAATCATAAGCTCACCAAACGACGCCTCGGTACCCAGTAGGATAATTTAGATGCGGCGTATCTCGGGATGGAGCTGTTTTAGCGTCTGAAGATAGATTATTTGGATAATGATTATTCAGCAATCGGTTCATCAAATAGTCCGTCATCAATCGATTCAATAATGTGCGCCGCAGCCAGTAGGGAACTCAGGACCATCTGCTTGAATATAATAAGAGTGATCATTTGTTATTTGAACATCAGCAGTCGACCATTCGCACAGTTGATCATCCATAACCCATCCACTATCCCGTTTAAGATATGTACCAGACATATAGAATCCACCAGTATTAAGCAGCTTTGGCTTACGTCGCCCTAAAGTTGGGTTGCATTACTGCTCAACCATTCCCGGAATTGA
>CAYSSH010000020.1:0-11232 GCA_964433705.1 uncultured Candidatus Saccharibacteria bacterium
AAATTTTGCAAGCTCCCCACATTAAGCAAATAGTTTTGCTCGGCGAATCCGGTCACGCACTCATGAGAGCATATCAAGACCCCCGCTTTATTTTAACAAAGTCGCTTGAAGAAGCTGTCAAAACCGCCCAAGCGACTGCCGAAACTCTTGAGTCCGCCCCTATCGTTCTCATGTCCCCCGCCGCCGCTTCTTTTGATATGTTTGAAAACGTTTACGACAGAGGTGACCAATTCCAAAAAATAGTCAATACTTTTTAAAAGTTTAATTTCGTCTCTAAGTTAGAAATTACCGCTTTTTCTACCGACGACACCGTCGCAAATCCCTTAATCCCCGACCCCGCAAATTCTCTAGCCAGTTCTATCATTTCCGCCTTATCAATTGACCGAATCAAATTCGGCATATTATCATATTTCTCAAAAGTTTCATTCACGAAATAATTCTCTGCGTAATAATCCGCCACCTGCCCCACCGTTTGTGCCCCCATCTGGAATCGTCCTAAAGCATACGATTTCGCCGCCTCAAAATCCTCATCTGAAATTTCTCCGTTAAGCGCCTTCATCATCTCTTGTTGAATCAGCGAAAACAACTTCTCCGCATTCTCCTCATTCACTTCCCCATCAAAATCCCAATACGAATTCGTCGCATTACTGCTTACTGAACTCCCCATTCCATAAACCAACCCCAACTTCCGCGCTTTGCCAAAAATCTTCGAACTCGTCGTCCCATTCAAAATATGGTTCAGGCAATTCATCGCGTACACTTCCGCCGGCTCCAAATATCTTGGCGTCACCAATGAAAACCCAAACGTAATGTTTGAGGCATCCTTTCGCCGAATAGACACCGCCTCCGACGAATGCAAATCCGACAGCGGCATCTCAAATTTCTCGCCTTCCTTCAAAGGCCAACTTTCTAACTCGCGAATAATCTTCCGCCTTCTCCCCTTAATTTTTCCCGCCACTATAAAAAGCATGTTTTTCGCCGTATGTGTCCTCCGATAATGCTCCCGAATGTCCTTTAGCTCAATGTTGGCAATCGTTTCTCTCCTTTGCTGTAAATCCAAAACATCCTCACCCACCGCTTGCTGTACCCGCGGCCACAGCAACCGATAATAATCGTTCATATACCCAGTCAACTCCGACTTCACATTCGCCTTTTCGGATTTCAGCTCCTCCTCATTAAATCTCGGTTCACAAATCGATACTTTTTGTAATTCCATAATCCTTTCCCACTCAAAATCCGCACATTCCGTTTCATAGCATACCGACACATCACTCGTCCAAGCATTATGATATGCTCCATTTTTCGTAAATTCCGTCTCAAAAGCCTGCTCATCCCGAAATTTCGCATTTGCTCCAAACGCCAAGTGCTCCACTACATGTGGCAATTCATACACGTCCCGATTTTTCGCATATAGCATTCCTGCCCTAAATTCCGTCCTCGTTGCCATCACCGTCGCCCCAGGAATATCAACAAGTAACCCCCTCGCCCCATTCTTTAATTGTACTTCTTCCACTGAATGCTTCATAACAGATATAAACTTGACATTTTAAACAACTTGTGCTATAATAGAAGGATAGGTCTATTTCTTCCTTGATTTAGACTTTTTCTTCTTATTTCCCGATTTTTTCGCCCCAGATTTCTTCGAGCCGGACTTTTTCGCCCCAGATTTCTTCACTGGCACTTTTTTCCCAGTCGCTCCTGGCGTCTTTTTCTTAAATTCCTCATCCAAGTTTTTCTCCCCCGCCGAAATTTCGTTCACACCTTTTTCCGTCTGCGCCCCCGCCATCTTCGTCAGCTCAGATTCATATTCCTCGCCATCCGTTACGTTATCTGCCGCCGCCTCAACTGGCGTAATTGTAAGCAAAATCTTCAACACCTCTTCGCGCAAATTCCTTTGTAGTCCATCAAACAATTTTTGCGACTCACTACGATATTCTACCAACGGATCCCTCTGCCCTACTGAACGCCAATGAATCCCCTCACGCAAATGTTGCATATTTTCCAAATGCTGCATCCATAAAGTATCAAGCACTTTAAGATAAACTTCCCGCTCCACTTTCCGCATTACATCGGCACCAAACTTTTCTTCTTGCTTCTCGTATGCCTCTTCTACTGCTTCAAGCGCCAATTTCTCGCGGTCTTTTTCCTTGCGTTTTAATCCAATCCCCCGAATTAAATCATCATCAAAGTCAAACACCGCTTTAAACTGCGCATCAAAAGCCTTATTAGCCTTTGACGAAAACTCCGTTAACATCTTCACTTCGTCCCGCATTAATCGCTTAATCTCAGAGTGAATGTCCTCCCCCATCAAAATCTTCCGCCGCATCATATAGACTACCTTACGATGCCGATTGATCACATTATCGTACTGAACCACATTCTTCCGCGAGTCAAAGTTAAATCCTTCGATACGCTTTTGCGCCGCTTCTAGAGTCTTCGAAATTGATTTTGTCTGAATCGGCATATCATCATCCACCCCCAGCCTTGTCATAATCATCTTCACTCTATCACCTTGGAAGATTCGCATCAAATCATCTTCACAGCTCACGAAAAACTGTGTCGTACCAGGATCGCCCTGACGACCGCCACGCCCTCTTAGCTGATTATCCACCCGTCGTGAATCATGCCTCTCCGAACCAATCACCACAAGTCCCCCTAGCTCTTTCACTCCCTCGCCTAATTTAATATCCGTCCCACGCCCCGCCATATTCGTCGCAAGTGTAATTGCGCCTTTTTCCCCCGCCCGCGCCACGATCGCCGCCTCACGCTCATTATTTTTCGCGTTCAAAAGCTCATATGGCAATCCAAATTGGTCCAGATATCTCGCAATTTCCTCGTTATTTGCAATCGACCCCGAACCAACGAGTACCGGCTGGCCTTTTTCATGATACTCACGCACCGCCTTGGCAATCGCTTTTAACTTTGCCTGCTTAGTCTTATAAATTAAGTCATCTTTATCCACACGCGCAATTGGCTTATTTGGTGGAATTTGAATCACATCTAACGCATAAATCTGCTGAAACTCCTCCGCCTCTGTAAACGCCGTCCCAGTCATACCAGAAAGTTTATGATACAACCGGAAAAAGTTCTGGAACGAAATCGTCGCAAGCGTCATCGACTCCTGTTTTACCGCCACACCTTCTTTCGCTTCAATTGCTTGATGTAAACCTTCGTTATAGCGTCGCCCCTGCATTAGCCGACCCGTATGCTCATCCACGATAATCACTTCGCCAGAATTGGTTACTACATAATCTTTATCACGTTTAAATAATACCTCCGCTCTTAAAGCCTGTTCCAAATGATATACTAGCGGCGTATTCTTTGTCGAATATAAATTATCCACACCAAGAATTGATTGCACCTTCTCAATCCCTGCATCCGTCAAAGTTACACTCCGCCGTTTCTCATCTAAAATATAATCATCCGGCGTCAATTTTGCGCAAACCTTCGCGAATTGATAATATTGCGCCGGATTATCACCCGCTGGCGCCGAGATAATGAGAGGCGTCCTTGCTTCGTCAATCAAAATTGAATCCACCTCATCCACGATCGCAAAATTCAACTCTCTTTGTCGAAGATATTGTACCTCACTCGCCATATTGTCACGCAAATAATCAAACCCAAATTCATTATTTGTCCCATAGGTAATATCGGCATTATAAGCCTCTTTTCTTGTCGCCGGACGCAGGTGTCTAAATCTCTCGTCTTCATGTTCCTCATTTTCATATTCCGCATCATACACAAACGACGCTTCATTAATAATTACCCCAACCGAAACTCCCAGAAAATCGTAAATTGGTCCATTCCAGCCCGCATCACGCTGCGCCAGATAATCATTCACCGTCACCACATGTACACCCCGCCCCGTCAAAGCATTTAAATAAGCCGGGAGCATCGCCACTAAAGTCTTACCTTCACCAGTTTTCATTTCCGCCACCGCCCCAGAGTTTAAGACCATACCGCCAATGAGCTGTACATCATACGGACGCATTCCCGCCACCCGCTTTGCCGCTTCTCTTGCAACCGCAAACGCTTCCGGTAAAATCTCATCCAAAATTTTCGCATCATCTACTGCTTTTTTACCATTATGGACCGCTTTCCCCTCCTCATCACGCGTCTGATTCAAAGCCTTATCAATTTTATCCTTAAATTCAACCGTTTTCGCCTTCAATTCATCATCGCTCATCGCTTCAAAATCCGGTTCCATCGCATTAATCGCCTGCGTCCTCTTCCACATCTTCTTCAGAATCTTCTTTTGCGCATCACCAAAAATCCCCTGTAAGAATTTTTGTAAAGCAGTCTTATCGGCTAACTTATCAGTCGGTTTCTTTTCTTTTTTCATCTTTGCGGACTTACCGCCCATCTCGGCATTTTTCACCATAATAACTCCATTCTACCCCCTATTGTATCATATTAACCTCTCTTAATAAAGAGGTTTTTTAGACTCTTCTTCTGACGATGCGGCTGCATCTCTAATTTATACCGCCGAATTTGTCCAGTCAATTTCGCTTCCACAAGGTCTGCCCCCGCAAATACATTAGTGCATTCATCCTTCGCCGCGAGAACCTTACCGCCCGGAATTTCCATGGCTACAGAAATCTCATATTTGTCCCCCTTGCTTTTTCCGATTTCCGTCACAATCACCTTCGCCACCACATCTTTTTTCGACCCCCTCGGCAAATATCGGTCTAATTTCCCCATCCGCTTTTCAACGTATTTGCGAAATCCATCTTCGACCTTATATCCGTTTCCCGTTATTTCGATTTTTTCTATCATATTTCTCCTTTCTTATTAAATATCTCATGGGCGACCCTGCGTCCGAGACGAATCAGTTAAAGCTCCTCCATACCATTCAAATATGGCCTTAACACCTCCGGAATTTTCAGCTTCCCATCTGGCGTCGCAAAATTTTCAATCATCACGACAAGCGCCCTTGCTAAAGGAATTGCCGTTCCATTCAACGTATGTACAAACTCCACCCTCCCATCTTTTCGTCGTACTCTTACATTACACGCTCGCGCCTGAAAATCTGTACAGTTTGAGCAAGAAGTAATCTCTTGATATTTCTGGTTCACTGGCGACCAATATTCCATATCGTATTTTTTCGCCGCTGGCGCCCCAAGATCCCCCGCCGCAATATTGATCACATGATACGGTACCCCTAGCCCCTGCCAAATTTCTTCTTCAATCGCTAAAATCTTTTCATGGATTTCTTTACTCTGTTCTGGTAAACAAAACGCATACATCTCTAATTTATTAAACTGATGCACTCGGAACAACCCACGCGTGTATTTCCCATAAGCCCCCGCCTCTTTGCGAAAACAAGCCGAATAGCCTGCATAAAATAGCGGCAACTTCTCCTCATCAATAATTTCATCCATATGATACCCGGTCAGCGGCATCTCCGCCGTCGCAATCATCGCAAGATCCTCCCCCTCGATATAATATTCATCCGACTGTTCGCTACTTCGCGGGTTAAACCCACACCCCTCAAGCACCCGGCTCGACACCATATCTGGTACCGTCATATAAGTAAACCCGTGCTTCAAAACTTTCGACAATCCATACTGTAAAAGCGCATTTTCTAAGAGTGCCAATCCGTCTTTCAAATAATAAAACTTTGCGCCGGCCACTTTCGCCCCGCGCTCAAAATCCACCCAATCACGACTCACCGCATAGTCCAAATGATCCACCCCAATCGTATGGTTTTCACCCCATTTTTTCACTTCAACCGAACACTCTTCACCCCCAAGTGGCACATCATCAAAGATGATGTTAGGAATACCCTTAATTCCATTATAGCACACTTTCTCTAATTTGTCAAGTTCTATCTCTTTAGCCGCTAATTCTTCCTTAATCTTTCGCCCTTCATTTATCAGTTCCGGCGCTGGCTTACCGCCTTTCATTTTAGCAGCAATCTCATTTCGCTTCGTCCTCAGCACCTCCACCTCTGCCAACACTGCCTTCCGTTTGTCGTCATCGCGAAGTATTGCTTTAATATCAACTTTATATCCCTTTTCACGCGCAGATTTCTCCACAAGCGCTAAATTTTCTCTAATAAACTTCACATCTAACATATTACCTCCATTATACCACTTTTTTTACTTTTTTCATAAACGGCGTCATCAGGTCATAGATTCTCTGCCAATCATCAAGATGCATCTCCGCTGGTCGCACATCGATATTAATATTATTCTTGATAAAAATGTCTTTAATATCTTCTCGCATCATATAAACCGACAAATTTCGCGTCACTTTTTTCCGCGGTTGGCTAAACCCAGTCTGTACAAATTGCATCACCTCCTCACTCAAAATCGGTGGATGCGGTTTTAAAATAATTACCCGCGAATCCACTTTTGGTGGCGGCGTAAATTCGCTTCTCATAACCACCGGTCCAAGCTCCACGTCCGCCCGATTTTTACACCGAATCGACAGTAATGTTTCTCGCCCATCTGCAATCCGTTCCGCTACCTCTTTTTGTACCAAAAGTACGATCTTTTCTGGCTGATTTTTTGTCATAAGTAGTTTTTCGATAATCTGCCCAGTAATATAATAGGGAATATTGCCCACCGCTACATATGGTGTAGGGATAGTAGAAATTTTAAACTGCAAAAAATCCTCATGAATCACCTCTAAATTTGTCCCCGGAAAACTCCCTGGCAAATTCTTCGCCAGCTTCTCATCATACTCCACCGCAATCACTTTGTCAAAACGTTTCAAAAGCGATGCCGTCAGAGTCCCAAGCCCCGGTCCAATTTCTAGCGCCGTAAGAACATTCTCATCACCTTCAAAATCCACTTCTCTCGCCAAATCCGCAATCTGATTTAGTATCTCACGATTATTCAGCCAATGCTGCCCTAGTTCCTTCTTATTCTGTAATGCCATTATCGTCCGTCCCTTATTGTCCAATCCGTCGCAATATCAAACTGCTCTGGATTTGTCGCCGCAAAAGTCCCCGTATCATAAACTTTTCCAAGCCCAAGGGACGTTTCCACTATTGAACATCGCGGGTATCGTGACAAATTAGCCGCCACAAGTACATATCCCTCAGCATCCACTTTTACACCATCTTCTCGCACCGTATAATAATTCTCCGTTCCACACACTCCAGCAAATAACGCCATCACTCCACTCATATTCAAATCATAATACGTTTCCTGCCGCTCAATCACCGTCCCATCACCTCGTCGCACCGTATAACGATTACGCCCCATAGCCGCCGTCAACGGAGTTCGTTCAATCTCACTCGCCCCCACCGCCACAATCCTCGTCACCGGCTCACGCACGATTTCTTCAGACAAAAGCTGCCGCTCTTTTTCAACATTATTTTCATAAAATACTTCATAGACTTTTTCTTTCGCTCCCACCTCTCCTAACTGCCTTACTTCCCGCACACCCGGATCTAAATTATAGTCTTTAACAAGTTCCTCATCAAACGCAATCTCCTCAATCTCCGTCACCGTCCTACCTCCACTCCGAATAATCTCATACACGCTCGCCACCCCAGACTCCAAAAAATTCGTATTCTGTAACATTTTTACCTCATCACCGTCGTAAACCGTAATTCCCGCCTCTCGCGCAATTTTCACCGGATCGTAATTTGCTGTCATTACATATTTCTCTTTAATCCCATCTTTCACAATCACTGGCCGCGACCGATGGATATTAATGAAGAAATTATTAATCGATATTTCTGCATTCAGCTCCGGCTCCACTATATCACCTTCATTTATCACAATTCCCGCCCTAGTCAGCGCCTCCGCCACCGTCTTCGCATCAGTCTTTACCGTCAACTTCCTCCCCTCATCAAAAAACGTCACAAAATACTCTTCCGCCTCATAGTAAACCCCGTTCTCATTATCGGCGAACGTATCATTATTATTCTGATTCATCATAAACGAAGTTGTAAATGCCAAAATAAAAGTCATCACAACAATTAGAAACCTATCCACATTTCTCGGGAGCTTCATACCCCCATTATACACAATCATCTTAATAAAGTAAAGAAAAAATCCGCTGCGAGGACGGATTTTTTGTCTTTGTAATTTCTAGGTGGTTAATAGAATATAGCCAAAATAACTTTACACTCTCCACCCTTTTTCCCAATGTTCCGACCTCTCTCAACGCTTGATTGGCCCGAACCTAATTCTATTTTAGCATAGCCATAATCAATGTCAATATTGATTTTTAGCAAATTTCATTTTATAGTTAAATCTTTTCCACAGGTACTTTTTTTGCCACCGCCCCAAAACTAACAGGGGAAATCCCAAAAAACCGAACACCCCAGCCTTGACATCCACGCGTTAAAATTGCATAGCAATTTAACGTTATAGTCCAAAACCGAAACGGGATTCACCTTCGTTTCGGTTTTCATTCTGGCCTTTTCTCCTAGTTTCTTTTCCGTAGGAAAAAACTAACTTTGTAACCCCGCATCAAAATACATCAACACATAATTCCAACCCCAATTAAGGTCAAATCCACTTGAGATATAATTGTTAAACTTAAAATACGGCATTCCGCTCACAAATCGCGTCATTCGCTTTGCATCCGCCTTCACCGCCTCTAAACTTTCGTCATTATTCACGCAATTCGCAAAATCTTCGTCAAGCCCCACTTCATATCCCATCTGCACCCAATAATCTTTCCCCAATTTGTTAAACTCGGCGAACGCCGCCTTCCCTGCGTCCCTAAAGTACTCATTCCACACCCTCGTAATCGCTAAATCATAATAATCCCAAAACTTCCCCCTATCTTTCGCGCAGTATGTCGCCACCGCCCCATAACGTGACTCAATCGGATTGCTCTCACCGTACTCATACAAAAAGTCCGCCACCCGTATCTCAACCAAAATATCGTTCTGTTCAATATACTTTTCAAATTCCTCTTGATTTTCAATAATCGCATTCTCAAACGCAATACAATACGGACACGCCACATCCGAATAAATAATGAAATAGTTTTTCGCATCCAAATTTCCCACCGTCATTTCTTCATACCATATTTTGTCACGTGGCGTCGGCTTCTGCATCATTGTCGTCATAAAAATCGCCAAAAATATCAAAACTAACGTCACTATTCCGCCAATCCTTAGAATTTTCCCCGCCTTCCCCGCCTTTTCAGTTTTTTCGCTCGCAGTTTCTTCCATAAAACTAAACTCCTTTATTATTTTCCTGTCGCTCCCGTTTCTTTAAAAGATATTTCTCATTTATCATTATAACATACGTTTCCTCGCCAATCCGCTTCAAGGACAAAAGCGCAATCACCACCGCCAGCACCGTTACGATCCCGGATACCGCCCCAGTCACCGCCATCCCTCCACTCGAAAAAATCGTCCCAAAAAGCGGCGCGAGTAAAGTTGTTCCGCAGGTCGGGCATCCAGCCCCCAGCGCAATTAACCCCGCCACAATCCCCGCCTTCTGAACATTCTCCGCATTATCAGTTTGATTATCCGCCGCCTGTCCATTTCTCTTCTTCTCCCAAAGCAGTACAATTAGCCCAATCAAAATCCCTTGTAAGACCGCTAGCATCGCTACTGGCACCCATTCTAAAAACGGTACATTAACCCCAATCACCCCTATTATTGCGCTGCCTAAAATCTCTAAGCACTTCGGGAACCCAACCGCCCACATCAGCTGGAACTTTCCAGTCCCGCCCGCCAGTAAGTTCATCAATGTCCCAAAAAACAAAAACGAAACACCAAACCCTATCCAAAACTTCTTCTCTCTCGTTGCGAGTATTATCCCCCTCCCCGCCAAAATCCACTCATCGCACCATTTTCGCAAGTTGAAACCTCGTTTTTTCACACAAAAACCTCCACTACTTACCCCCATTATATCACACTTATGCTAAAAAGTCAAGATTTATTGAAACTCTTTTATTTTGTATTCGCCAGTTTTTACTTCGTCCTCGCCTAGCACAATACCTTTAGTCGCCACCGCCGCCGCATATTTCAGCTTGTCTCCTAATTTTTTATCAGTCCCCACAATCGTTACCGACGCTCCCTCTTTACGCAAATCCGCCGCGACTTTGAGAGCAAACCCCATCTCATTTTCCGAAATTGGCACCACCGCATAATCTACCGGCTGAGTCTTTACATCTCTTACCAGTCCATTCGCATTCAAAACATAAAATAGCCGCGTCAGTCCAATTGAGCCGCCCACACCCGGCAACTTCTGCTCCGTAAAGTATTCTGCCAAATTCTCATAACGTCCACCCCCACAAACCGAACCAACCCCCGGATATTCCGGCAAATTGAACTCAAAAACTGTCCCCGTATAA
This sequence comes from uncultured Candidatus Saccharibacteria bacterium, assembly GCA_964433705.1. Classification (GTDB taxonomy): domain Bacteria; phylum Patescibacteriota; class Saccharimonadia; order Saccharimonadales; family Saccharimonadaceae; genus Nanosyncoccus. The sequence goes on from CAYSSH010000020.1 coordinate 10,279, forward strand.
TAATCTAACCCACGCACAATCTTCATGTCCGCTCGAATCTGTTCCGACCGTCCATCCGCTTCAAGTAGCCCCATCACTTCGTCTAGCTCATTTACGCCAGCTTCAAAAGTATCATCCTGAATTTGAAGCGCCTTTAAATCACGAATCACTTCCGCACGTTTGCCTCGTATTTCAATAAACGCCATTAATTTTTCCACTCGGTCGCTTCCAAGCCCCAGTTCTTCGAACCGCTCCATAGTCGTTTCAACGGGTACTTTCTCCGCATGGTCAATAATGTCAAACACCGCATCAGACTGATTATCGAGATTGTATTCCGACAGTAGCCCAGACAGAATCTTCCGATTATTAATTCTTGCTACCACTGGCGTTCCCAGTTCAAACGAATCAAACGCATCAAGCAAAGTCGAAATCGCATCCGCATCATAAAATAGCGGCAACTCACCTCGACCAATAATGTCCGCATCGCATTGATAGAATTCGCGGAACCTCCCCTTCTGCGCTCTCTCGCCCCGGAAATTTCGTCCAATCTGAGTTACCTTAAACGGGAAAGCAATCTCGTTTTCATGCTCAACCACATACCGCGCCAAAGGCACCGTATGGTCAAACCGCAAAGCCTGGTCCGCATCGTCCGCCGCTTCCGCAGTTTTTACCACTTTGTAAATCTGTTTCTCCGTATCGCCCCCAGCCTTCGCAAGTAAAATCTCACATCTATCAATCACCGGCGTTTCAATATGCAAATAACCATGCTTATAATAAGTATCCGTAATCTTTGTTTTAAGTTTGTCAAAAGTCGCTTGGGTCGCCGGCAGAAGTTCCTGCATACCCGATATTGGTGATGTATTTACTCTTTTCATTTTTTCATTATATCACAAATCATCAAAAAAGCCCATACGGGCAAGTGGTGGACGCTAGAGGAGTTGAACCTCTGACCTTGTCTACGTCAAAGACACGCTC
>CAYSSH010000021.1:0-10054 GCA_964433705.1 uncultured Candidatus Saccharibacteria bacterium
GCAACCAATGTATTCTTTTTATCCTTTGAAATTGCCATAAAAAGTCCTTTGGTTAAATGATATTTGGTTAGCTAATTGTTAAACAGCGTCACCAAATAAATTGAAGAATTTCCTCGGTGGCATTATTAAAGGTAAACCTCGCCACTGTCTTTGGTAACTAATTCCATTATAGCACACATTATCGTTAAAGTCAAGATTATTCGCCGCGTGCGGTGACGAATTGAGTACCAGCACCTAAGGCAGCGATGCCGACAATCATCGGGAAGAAGAATGTTTCGCCATTAATATCTGGGGCTAATTTCAAGATGCAAAGTGCAATAGTGTAAGCCCCGGCGATGGCGGTAGCAAGAATAATCGCCGGTTTCATTAGCATAACAGCCGCACCAGCCAGGATTACGCCAACAACACCGGCGATCAACATGGTTTGCATTTCGGTGCCAAAGTATTGTCCAGCAATCACAATCGTCAGCCCGAATACGGCGCCGCCAAGACAGACTTTTTCAACCGAAAAGCCAATAAGAGCGAGAAGCAGGCCGCCAGCGAGGGGCAAAAGGTTTTGCCAGAGTTCGTTATGTGCAATGTCCGGGACTGCGTTGTTTATAATCGGCATAAGATAACCCATAATTCTAAAACCAATAATAAACCACATGATAAAGAAACCAATTTTCTTTATTTTATAACCTGCAAAAAGAATTAATAACCCCGCAATCGCCATCGCAATAAGCTCGGCTTCGTTTAGCTGGCTGATATCTAGGTTCGCGCTTATGTTCATAAGATATATTATAACATAAATTTAGGTGAAAAATGTCTTGATTTTTAAAAAACGTGTATAATATTATATATGAATAGTTTTGATTATTTAAAAGAGGGTGATGTTTATTTAGATGCGGCTTGTCAAAGTTTAAGACCTCGGCCTGTGATTGATGCGCTAAATAAATATTATGCAGAGCATAATTCCTGCGGTGAGCGCGTAAAATATAAATGGGGGAAGGAAACCGATAAGCAAGTCGAAGCAACGCGTGAGAAGGTCTTAGGTTTTTTGAAATTGAAGCCAAAAAAATATACCGTATCATTTACATTAAACACAACTTACGGGATTAATTTGCTTTTAAGTCAGCTTGACGCAGGCAAGTTCAAGAAGGTTATGACAAGTGAAATTGAACATAATTCGCCTTTTCTCGCGACGATGGCGTTTTCAGAGCGAACCAATTTGCCCCGCGAAGTAATGACGAGGAATGAAGATGGAACAATCGACGAGCAGGCTTATGACTTTACAGATGCGATTGTAGTGATAAACGCAGCGTCAAATTTTGACGGACGAAAACTCAGTAATATTGCGAGCCTAACAAAGAAAATTCATAAGGATGGAGGAATTTTAATTATTGATGCAGCGCAAGCCATGGCTCATTCAGCGGAAGTTTTACGCGGGGTGGAAGTCGATGCGATTTGCTTTTCGGCACATAAACTTTATGCGCCGTCGCTTGGGGTGATTGTGTGGCGTGACGAGCTGTCGGATTATCTTCAGCCATTTTGGCTTGGCGGGGGAATGGTAGATGATGTTGACAGGGATTCGTTCCGACTTTCTGCCGAGAATAAAGAACATCGTTTTACGAGGTTTGAGTCTGGGCTTCAAGCATGGGGTGAGATTATCGCACTTGGGGCGGCACTTGACTGGTTAGATTCCTTAAAGAAAGATGATTGGAAAAAATTTGAAGGGAATTATACGGATTTGTTTGAATTTCTGAGCGGTTCATCTAAAGTTCATCTAGTTAACCACGAAGCCAATCCAACGATGTCATTTTATATCGAGGGACTAGATTCCCATTTACTTGGCGAGGCATTATCACGAGAAAACATTATGGCGCGGACCGGATATTTTTGCGCACATTACTATTTAGATCATGTACTTCACCTGCCGCCACTTATGCGTTTTTCGTTAGGTTTACATAACCGCCCAGAGGATATTGAAAAAGTAAAAAAAGTTATGGCAAAAATTATCAATTAGTGATAAAATTATTATATTATGGTGTGTATCGCTGCATTTATTATACTAGCTTTAATCGGTGTATTTGTTGCTGTTATATCGATTTTTAAGCCCGAGGTCGGGAAGTCATATCTTAAAATGTTCAAAAAGGCTTGGGGTTGCCTTTGGAAAAAGGTGCGGCTTCAAAAATGCGAAACTGGGTTTAAAGAAGATGTGAAAAACACGATTCTATCTCGCGTAATTGTGAAGCATCCGAAGTGGGTAAAACCACTTTCGATTTTGATAGAAATTTTATCAGTCGTGATTGTAGTCGTGGCAGTCTGGGCATTACTGACCGCAATAAAATCGCTTCTGGCACTTTGGGTGCTAGGTTCTTGTAATGTTTCAAAACCAGAAGCCTGTGGAATGGGGGCAGAGGTTTGCTCGATCAATGCTTCGGAGCCTTCTAACCCGATTGAGGCGACTGGAAGATGGTTTGAAGAATGGGGAGAAATATTTGAGGCGATTCCTGATAAATTCAGAACTTACAATGCCGAAGATTATGATTTTAGTTATATCAGTATTTCGAGTGATGAGGCGAGCGATAAGGCGGTCGCGGTCGATATATTTGATCCGGGATGTTCGGTTTGTATGATTTCATATCGAAACCAAAAATCGGCTGGATTCTTCGACAATTATAACGTGAGATTGGTACCGTTCGCAATTCAAGACGCAGACGATAATTATAAGTTCAAAAATTCAGAAATTATTGTCCGGTATATGCTAGCGATTGAACAATTCCGGTCCGGCGAAGCGCTAAAAATCATTGACCGAATTTTTACAGAAAAAGATGAAGACGGAATTTCATATCAATCTTTGTTTAATGAAAACTACGATGTCGAAAAAGCCGTAGAAGTGCTTGAGGGTTGGATTGTGGAAGATGGATTTAATAAAAAAGGGCTAGCAGAACTCAGAGAGATTGTTAATTCACCGGAGATAACTGATAAAATAACATCAAATCGAAATATCGTTGAAAACGAATTAAAAGTTAAAGGTATCCCGACGGCAGTCTATGACGGCAAGAAGCATACCGGACTTTGGAAAAACGATTAAGCTTTTATTGTAAAATTTACAACACTTTTGGTCTGACCGATGTTATTCTTGTGGAAAACTTGGTTAGAAAATTATTGACTTTTCGTTCGTTGTGAGATATTATAATATTAATACTATATAGACAGGAACGCGAGGTGATGTCTGAAATACCAGAAAAACAAATAAAAAGACTACGGGGTCTTATTAATGATGCCGAAACGAGCCTTTCGGCTGCGAAGGAGCTTCTGATTTCGATTTTAGGCGATGGTGAAACAATTACAGCGCCGCGAGATACAATCGTATCTGGACCGGATGGAAAGGTGGTTGAAGGAATTTTTGACGGTCAGATTATGATCGGACCGGACGGAAAAAATTACCCGGTGCCAGCAAATTATGCTTCGAAGTCAAAGTTAGTCGAAGGCGACATCATGAAATTGACGATTTCTGATGATGGTCGGTTTACTTATAAGCAAATTGGGCCGGTTGAACGAAAAACGGTGATTGGAACTTTAACTCACCATGACGATAAGTATTATGTCGAAGTTGGGGGACGCGAGTATCAGATTCTTTATGCTTCGGTGACCTATTTTAGATTGCATGAAGGTTCGCAAGTTTCGGTGACAATCCCAGCGCAGAATGAGGATGCGACTTGGGCAGCCGTTGAAGCCGCTTTGTAATTCTAGCGAAGATTTGTGATACAATATAAAATATGAAGGCATTGTATAGAAAATACAGACCGGTCAGGTTAAGTGAGGTGATCGGGCAAGAACAGGCTACAACGCCACTTGAGAATGCGATAAAGACGGGAAAGGTGAGTCATGCGTACCTTTTTGTGGGGCCGCGGGGTTGCGGAAAGACTTCGGTAGCGCGGATTTTAGCGCATCAAGTGAATAATTTTAAATATGAAATTGAGGACGATTACGTTGACATTATTGAAATTGATGGAGCTTCAAATCGTGGGATTGATAATATCCGAGAGCTGAGAGAAAAAGTCGCGATCGCACCGACGGTAGGTAAGTATAAAGTATATATTATTGATGAGGTGCATATGCTGACAAAGGAGGCATTTAACGCACTGCTGAAAACTTTGGAGGAACCGCCAGAACATGTAATTTTTATTATGGCAACAACTGACGCTTATAAAGTACCGGTAACGATTACTTCGCGTGCGCAATGTTATACTTTTAAACTTGCGACGACGGAATCCATGACAGATTATTTGAAGCAGATCTGCAACAAAGAGAAAATTCAGATTAGCGATGAGGCGCTTGACGTGATTTCAAGGCGTGGTGGCGGTTCATTTCGTGATACTTTAAGTTTATTAGACCAGATTTCAACTTTAAGTAGCGATATGATTACCAAGGATTTAGTAGTTTCAGCGCTTGGATTACCACAAGACGAGGTCATATCTGAGCTTTTGAGAAGTTATCTTGCTGGGGATGCTGATAAAATTACGAGATTATTACGAGAATTGTTGGCTTCGGGAATTAAGGCAGAAACTTTGGTGGACGAGATGATTGGAAAAATCGTAGCAGAGCCAGACGCGCAACTCTTAGCACTACTTGCGAAGCTACCAGAAGTTAAAGCGCCATATGCGGAGGCAAAACTTTTGGTGGCGCTTTATCCGGAAAACGCTGGAAGTCGCAGTTCTTTTTCATCACAACCGCCTAGTGGTGTGCAGTTAGCAACAGATTTCTCCTGGGCAGAGTTTTTAGAGAAGGTGCGAAGTAAAGACTCAGCACTTTCGACACAGTTAATGAATTGTAAGCATGAGCTAAAAAATAATGAGCTTGATATCTTTCCGGATAAAAGTTTCATCGGAAAAACTTTGATGCGAGATAAGAATAAGGCAATTTTAGTGGAATGTGCGAATGGGATAAAGGTAAATGTCAAGAGTTATGAGGAATATCAGAATTTAAATAAAGACGCGCTAATTTCGAAAATGTCTGATATAATGGGAGGTGAGGTACAAAATGATGGAGGAGACAGCCCGTTCTGAAAAAGGTGGTCGTGTGCCGCCGCAAGATTTAGACGCAGAGAAATCATTGCTTGGTGCGATAATGATTTCGGAAAATGTAATCAGCGAGGTCCTATCGATTGTAAGACCGGCAGATTTTTATGATGAAAGACATCAAACGATTTATGCGACAATGCTTGAACTTTATGATCAACATCGTCCGATTGATCTTTTGACTTTAACAACGCAGCTCAAAAGCTTAAAAAAACTTAAAGATGTGGGGGGAGCGCCGTATCTTACTGAACTTTCTAATTTCGTACCGGCCGCATCGCACGCGAAGGCTTATGCGGAAATTGTTGAAAGGGCTTCAACGCGACGAAGACTAATTCAGGCGGGGACGGAAATTGCTAATAAGGCTTATGAGGAGGGGGCAAATGTTGGCGAGTTGGTCGGGACGGCGGAAAAAACGCTGTTTGAGGTTTCTGATAAAATTATTAAGACTGATTATAAGCCAATGGACGAGCTTCTGGCTGACGCATTTGATCGAATTGAGGAGTTACATAAAAATAAAGGAGCGCTCAGAGGACTGAAAACCGGCTTTCGGGATTTAGATAAAAAAACTGCTGGACTTCAAAAAGGTGATTTAGTAATTATCGGGGCGCGGCCGGCGATGGGTAAAACGACTTTTGCGCAAAACTTAACTTATAATATTGCGAGCATGAACGGGAGGGGAGTGTTATTTTTCTCAATGGAGATGGCGGCAAATGAGATTATTGACCGGATGATTTCGGATGTGTCAGGAGTCGATAACTGGAAAATGCGGACAGGAAATTTAACAGATGATGAATTTTCTCGAATTAATGATGCGATGGGGGAGATGGACGAGTTGCCGATTTACATTGATGACACAAGTTCGCTAACGATTTTGGAGCTGCGTAATAAGGCTAGGCGAGCGATGCACGATCATGATATTGGAATTGTAATTGTGGATTATTTGCAGTTGATACAAGGTTCTGATCGCTACAAGGGGAATCGTGTTCAGGAAGTGACGGAGATTTCGCGTGGGCTAAAAATCCTGGCGCGTGAACTGGAGATTCCGGTTGTGGCCTTGGCACAGCTTTCTCGTGGCGTAACCGGGCGCGATGATCCAAGACCAGTTTTGTCTGACCTGCGTGAATCCGGTTCAATCGAGCAGGACGCTGACCTTGTGATGTTTTTACACCGGCCAGATTATTACCGACAAAATGACGACAACTATGAGGAAACTCATATTACTGAGTTAATCGTGGCGAAGCACCGGCATGGAGCGGTGGGGAAGATTGAACTTTACTTCCATCCGGAATTGCTCAGGTTTATGTCGCTTGATAAAACGCGCGAAGAATAGTATAATGATTATGTGAAGAAGAAAATTGTTGTTTCTCGATTGTTTTTATATAAACATCGATTTATCATTGGATATAGTTTACTTTCTTTGGCATTCTTGGGACTGCTTTTTAGTTTACCATTAATTTCGCAGACTGGACTTTCGGATGCTGAAATGGCATCGGCGGTCAATTCTTATGCGCTGAATTTTGATGCGCCACTCAATGGTGATTTAGTAGATTTACCATATCGAGTATTGCAGAAATGTTCAATTATGCTTTTTGGATTAACTCCTTATGCAATTAAATTGCCGAGCATCGTGATTGGGCTGTTTTTGGGACTTCTTTTAATTCTAGTATTAAATCGGTGGTTTAAGAATAACGTATCCTTATTAGCGTCTTGTCTTGTAGTACTCTCGACGCCATTTTTGTTTTTGGCGGGAAGCGGGACGCCGCTTATTATGGTGGTTTTTTGGCCTACTTTGCTACTTTGGCTAGGTTCAAAAATACAAGGCGAGAAAAAACCGAAACCGATGTATTCGTTTTTCTTTGCGGTGACGCTACTTCTGGCGATTTTTACGCCATATATGCTTTATTTCGCAGCATTCTGCGTAGCTTTTGTGATGTTGCAGCCGCATCTTCGCTTTATCGTGAAAAGTTTACCTAAAGTACCGCTGATATTTGTGGGGGTGATTATTGTGGCGGGGATGGGTGCGCTGGTGATGAATATGGTAAATCACCCAGAAACGATTATGGAACTGCTCTTTTCAAAGGGAATGGAACCATCTAAGTTTTTCCCGAATATTTTGGCGGGGTTGACGCCGCTCTTTACCTTACGGGGGAATGTTGAGAGTGTGTTTTTGGCGCCACTGATGAGTTTACCGCTCCTTGCGTTGGCGCTCATCGGGCTATTCTCGACAACAAAAGGTTTTTTTGCATCGCGAAATTCTATTGCGTCGCTACTTTTGGTTTTTACGTTGATTATTACTGGATTCAACCCACATGCAATCGTATTTTTCATCCTGCCGATTGCAATTTTGGTGGCGCATGGACTAAAATATATTTTGGAGAAATGGTACGGGCTGTTTCCGGAAAATCCCTATGCGCGAGTGGCGGCAATTTTGCCGCTTGGGGTGCTGTTTGGACTGATGATCGTGCCAAGTCTTGCGCAGTATATTTATGGTTATCGCTATAATCCTGAGGTGGCGAAAATGTTTCATAGCGAACTCGCGGCGATTCGGGAAAATTTGACTGATGAAACATTGGTGGCGGGCGATGACTATGACTTTTACAAAATGTTGGAAATCAAGACAGATATTAAGGTTGTGCCAAACTTAAGTGAAGCGAGCGGAGGGGAAGTAGCGATTTTGCATGGAACAACCAACGAGGCAAAATATGTGCTTAGTCGCATAATCGCCTCCCCTTTTCTTGAAAATTCTGATATAATATATCTATATACAGTTAAAGGAGAATAGTTTATGGGGCAAACATTTGACCAAATGAAGATGCTAAATCAGCTGCGCAAGGCACAGAAAGAACTAAAAAACGAAATTGTCGAAGTTGAGGCCGGAGATGGGGCAGTTGTAGTGCAGATTACCGGCGAGCTAAAAGTCAAAAAAGTGAAGATTGATCCGGAGCGGGTAGATTTAGAAGATATCCATGAGCTTGAACGATGGATTGAGAATTGTATGCGTGATGGGTTTGCGAAGGCGCAAGAAATTGCGACGGATAAGATGAAACCACTGATGGGTGGATTATCTGGATTAGGGTTATAACAGAGGCGAAGGTGCGGAAAAAGAAGATTATGCTTGACTTTTTTGCGGAAGTGTGGTATAATGGAAGGATAGGGCAATAAATGTTGCCAAAGGCTTTAAGTACAGCGATTGAGGCGCTAGGAATGTTACCTGGGGTAGGGCCGCGAACGGCGGAACGGTATGGATATTATCTTTTTAAAGCGAATCCAAAAGTGGCTGAGGGGATTGCGGAGGCTTTGACAGCTTTACACGATAATGTGAAGACCTGCCCGGTGACTTTTGCGCTGATTGATGCAGACGAAGATGTTTCGTCGCTCTATAGCGATCCAACTCGCGACCGGACGACGGTTCTGGTAGTTGAAGAGCCGCTAGATATTTATGCGATTGAAGCGACGCATGGGTTTAACGGGGTTTACCATGTGCTAGGTGGGGCGCTATCGCCGATTGATGGCGTAACGCCGGAACAGCTACACATTCGGGAGTTGGTTGCAAGAGTGAAAGACGACGATGTGCGAGAGGTGATTGTGGCGACGAACCCGTCAGTAGAGGGAGAATCGACGGCATTGTTACTCGAAAAGGTTTTACACGAAGCGGCGCCGGAGCTAAAAGTAACGAGGCTGGCGCGCGGGCTGCCGCTTGGGGTAGATTTGTCGTATGCAGATCAAGTAACGGTCGCGGCGGCGTTAGAGAATCGGACGAGAGTATAAGAAGACCCCACCTAGGTTTAGTCTAGGTGGGGGCTATTTTTTCGACTAAGGACGCGGGAGATACGGGGCTACGAAGCCGAGAATAGACACCGCACCGGGCTACCGAGGCCGCGATTGCCGTTGCCCTTCGCATTCGTACTCGCGGCAGACGCGACGAAGTAGTACATACTGCCGTTACCGCTCCGCGTAGAAGACCACCAGACACCGGTCGAACCCCGACCGAGCGCCGACCCATTGCTGAAGTAGCCAGAGAGGGGCAAGGACAACCTAGCCTGGATAGAATCGGAGTTAGAAGCGGTCCAGTTGTTTATAAGCGAGTCTAGGGCAAACCATTCGCCAGTTGAGTTTCCGGTAGGCATACGCCAACCAGCGGGGCAGATGTCTTCGGATGCATTTACGCCATCTGGAGATGCGTTAGAAGCGTAGCAATAGGAACCAGCTGAGGCGGCACAATAATTATATAGTACACCATATTTATGGGAGCCATTGCCCCAGTTATTTGAAGCATTACTATCTACATAATCCTTATATGTAGTACTATTATATGCGACAGTATAACTGCCTGCCATACCCTCACTTGCTGCGGCAGTAGTATACGGCGAAGTACAGCCCGTAGTTCTGCCAGTTAGACAGTTGAGGGCAGTATCTGTAGCATTCGTGGTAGCAGAAGTAAGGTTAGTCTTAACGTTAGAGTTCGTGAGGTCTAGGCGGAGGTTATCTAGGAACCAGATATTGCCGTCTGCGAGTTTGGCGATATAATAATCATTGTTGTCACGAGAATCACGCTTTTGATAGGCAGTATTGGTGGTCATAGAGTTTAGCAAGGTTGTTTTCTGCGCGCTAGTAAGTGTAGCGAATTCTTGAAGATAGGTTACGTCGTTGATGGAGAATGGCGGGGTCTTGCCGGTAGCTGTAAAGGTCAAGGTCGTAGTATAATTCCCAGCAGGTTTAGAGTTGTCTAGCTTCGCGGCAAAGGTAATGACATTGGAGATAGCGGTATTGGCGGTAGATTCGTCTGGGTCAGCAATAGTGATAGAAGAAGCGATAGGTGAGAAACTAGAATCTGAACTTAACTTATAGCCCCAGTATCCCGTTGGGAAGGCAGATTCAGAATAGGAAGATAGAAGCGTTGGAATAATAGGAGTAGTTTCATTAACCGCTGCAGTACGAGTGAGGTTAGTAGATGCAGCGGTCATGGATAATGTATAGCCAGCAGTATT
>CAYSSH010000022.1:0-9621 GCA_964433705.1 uncultured Candidatus Saccharibacteria bacterium
GTGGTAGTGGCCAAACCTACGGCTGTGCTAGTTCGAGTCTAGTCAGGCGCACCAGTGATAAATAATAAGCTCTAAGGGGCTTATTTTTCTTACGGCGTCAAATCCGTAATCCCCTTCGTCGCAGACCAACTAAGTACATCCACGAATCTATCCATCGCCGTCACTAAATGTACATTGTCGCCAAAACTTCGGACGTTTTTATTATATATATACATTAGTTCCGCCTGATAAAGTCCAATCGCTGGGACATCGCTCTCCCAATATTCCAAAAATGATTCGTATTTTTTCGCTCTCAACTCTTCATCCAACGTCTCACGCGCTCCAACCAACAAATCATCTACTAATGCGTTTCGGTAACTCGCCAAATTCAGCCCTGCGCTCGTAGCTTGCGATGAATGAAAATATGGCAACAAATCCGGATCGGCACCGAGTTCAATCTCATAGACCAAAATATCATACGCGCGTTTTGATACAACATTTGTGATAAAATCTTGTGTTTCGTCATAAGTCATTACGCCACAATTAATCCCAAGTTCCGTTAGCTGGTTTTTTAATTCCTCCGCTGCCGCCGGCATGTGTCCACTGTTTACCGTTACAATTGTCAAATTTACCCCATCTTCGCCACCAATCTCCGCAATCTTATTTTTCGCCGCATTAAAATCGTACACCGTCGCCGCTGGATAATTCGTGAGTTTAATTTGCGAATCGAGTACTGGATAATCCAACGCAGTTGAGACTCCAGCCGACAGCCGTACCTTTTCAAGGTCAATCCCCTGACGAATCGCACGTCGTAAATTTACATTTTTTAGCGCCCCGCTCCCAGTATTTAAAAACGCAAATACTCCAGCATTAATCGGCGTTTGCGACTTAATCATACCACGATAAGTTACGCGATCCGCATTTATCGCCGAAAGCTCCGCAGTTGCTGTCACCGCACCAGCGTTCATTGCCGCGATAAGCGCTTCTCTATCCGGATAAGCATGTACCCCGAAACTTGTAATCATCGGTTTCCCGCCATAATAGTATTCATTTCCGAGGAGATATACTACAGAATCGTCGCTCACGGAAGACGACTGTAATGCATTAAACGAAAAAGGCCCACTTCCGACCGGCGCTACTGAAAAAGAATCTTCAATCAAGGTTTTTGGGTCCGCATCCGTTAGTTCGTGCTTCGGTACAATTGGAATAATTAGCGCTGACGCAAAATCCGCATACGCTGACGCTAAAGTAAAAGTAATCTCGCCATTTTCCGTTTCTTTTACTTCAACATTTTCCAAATTAGCATCATAAATTGTATTGACTACCGGATTTTGAATTAATCCTAGCGTAAACATTACATCTGCATTTGTAATTGGCTCCCCATCGGACCATTTTAGCCCGTCACGAAGACGCAAAGTCCAGACTTTTCCATCCTCGCTTGCCTTCACCGAGTCCGCCAATCCTAGCCCAGGATGCCCCGAATAATCATTACTAACGAGTGTCGCAAACATTAACCGACTCAGAGTCTTCTCGCTTGATGTCGTGGCAAATAACGGATTCATCGAGTTTACGCGCCCTAACGTTGCTTCAATATAGTTACCACCCGCTACGAAACTTTCATGCGAGTAAGAATCAGCAAACCAAAATGCCTGCGCTACCGAAAATAGCATCAACGCCAAAACTAAAAGCGACCATTCAAAAATCAGCAACCGAATATTTTGAATATGCGAAAACCGCTCAAAAATGTTTTCCTTAATGTGTTCCTTGCTATCTTCGCTCACTTTTTGCGAAGTTCGCGAAAACCGTTTTACGAACTTTTGCCCACGCTTTTTGAGAGAATTTGCCATTTTAATCCTTTAAGCTGGGATTAATAAAAGTCCCAAAATTGACGCCACGAATATTACCGAACATACAATTGTCGCCACAAAAAGTGATTTCTCAAGTCCGCGACGCGTTGTGTATAATTCGCCAGAACTACCAAATCCTGCCCCAAGCGAAGCGCCGCGCTGTTGCAACAAAACAAGCAGAATCGAGAGAAACGCCGAGATAAATGTCACTACTTCTAGAAAACTTCCTAACTGCATAATAACTCCTATGTGTCTATTTTAGCATACCTTTGCGTTTCAGTAAAGAATGATAAGTAATCGCAAACCGATGCGCCTCCTCATCAATTCTTGCAATTAGCCGCGCTATATGTGAACCGGCCGCAAGTTCAACTTCTGGGCGTCCTGGAATAATTATTTTTACCCGCGCACTTTTTGCGTGGTCGCCAGACTTGTCGCGCCCAATTACTGGAATATTGTGCGGTTCTACGATCGGTAAAATCGCATTGACTTGCGTCGCGCCCCCATCTAGCACAATTAAATCCGGAAATTCCCATTCTGGATGTTTCAGCCTTCTCGTTAAAACCTCAGTCATACTTTTAAGATCGTCATTGGTTGAACTTCTGATTTTAAATTTTCTATATTCACTACGCGCCGCCGCCCCGTTAATAAACACCACCATACTACCCACCGTATTTGTCCCGCTTTGATGTGAGATGTCGTATCCTTCAATCCGTCTAGGCGGACGTTCTAGGCCCAGCAATCTTTGCAACTCTGCCAGTGCCTTGTCCGACGAAATATCTAAAAATTCCTTATCAGAAAACACAATTTTTTTCTTCAATTCTTTCAGCCCAAATAACTGATCGCGCGCCTCGGCCGCTGCTTCATAATGCCCCATTGCTGCCTCATCTTTCATCGTTTTTTCTAGTTCGCGCAGCAATTTCTCGCGGTCACCTTCCAGATACCGCATCAGCTTTCGCAAATTTCGTTTATATGCCGCCGGCGTGGATTTGTTAGTTTCAATCCCCGGCGTCAGTCCAAGATCCGTATCAAGTGTCTTTTTCCCATCAAATGGTTTCACATAATACGGAAACACTCGTCTCAGACTTCGCACCGCTTTCTCAACCGCCGATTTCCCATAAAACGGTCCAATATAGGTCGCTTTGTCGTCCATTGGGTTTCTCGTAAAAGAAACATAAGGCACCTCAGATTTCATATCAATTCTGACGTAGGACACTGTTTTGTCGTCACGTAATAATATATTCCATTTTGGCATATATCGTTTGATCATTTCTGATTCCAAAAACAAAGCGTCCATTTCCGTATCTACCACAATCCAATCCGTATCATATATTTCCGCAACCAGCGCCTCAGTTTTTACATCCTTCACTGATTTTTGAAAATACTGTCTCACGCGGTTTTTTAATACCGCCGCTTTCCCGACATAAATAATTTCACCAGCCTTGTTTTTATGAAAATAAACCCCCGGTTCGGCTGGGAGTTTTGCTAATTTTTGTTTTAACCTCGAATCCATAATTCCATTATATCACGCTTTACGAAAAAAGTCAAGAGCTGGGGTAAATAAAGCCCCAGCTCACCCCTGTTATTCCTCGATCGTTTCCTCGACAATAACCTCATCGCCAACATTCTCAGGCGCTACTTCTTCCAGAGTTACTCCTTCCGGTAAAGTTATTTCACCTTCAATAGTCGCTCCTGGAGTCATCTCACCCGGAGTGAGCGGCTCTGCATAAAACGACGAGAGTAATTTTTGTAATACTTCGCTGTATGAAATATATTGTTCTGGTTCGGTAATCGTGATACTAGTCGGGTAAGACAAACTTAAATCAACCGTTACCGTCTGTCCCTCTGGTGCCATAGTGAAATACACCCGAGTAAAGTTATTATTGTCATCAATTTCTACATAGAACGACGTAAAATTAGCAGTCATTTCTGCAACTTGTTCTGCTGTAATTCCAGTCGATGTGGCGCCGCCATTCATACAAGCAACCAAAGAATTCGCCAGTCCTGTATTTGACATTGAATTTACAAATGCCGCTAGTTTTGTGCTGTCGAATGTTAGCCGATAAAGAGGGTTTTTCTTCTTCGCAATTGCTAAGTTTTCGGTCGAGTAATTGATAAATGGATTTGCTTCGTATTTTGTGGCGAAATCTTTGCCGTATTCACCCATCTTTCCTGCCGCGTCGAACAAACATTGTACCGGTGTATCGAGATTAAAGATATCAGTTGTATTGCTAAAATCTGATGATGGAATTTTAATCCATTCATCATCGACCACCTCAAACACGCCCAGTGAGTTAAGAATCGATGACGTTGGCGTTGTTGTAACTGTGGTTGATTCGCAATTCGTCATTCCGGTCGGATCGTTAATACAATTTGTTGCCACATTTTCTGCCATTGGCGTATAATTATTTAACGCTTCGCTCAGCCCGCTTAATTTTAAGTATAAATCGCCCTGCGCAGTATGAATCTCACTTGCGTCAAAAGTGAATTCAGATTCATCCGTAAACTGCGCCGTCACCGTTGCGTCAATCGCGTTCTCGGATGTTTTCAAATCAAATGAAGAATTAAACGATACATCTAAATTCTGCGTATAATTTGTTTCATCAGTTGCGGCGGCGGAAATTGTGCCGGTTAGTGCAAGTTTAGAAGCAGAGCTACCGGAAAAAAGTTTCGAAAGCGCCGCTGGCACGCGGTCATTTTGACCAAATGGATTCAGATAGATAATTGCCGCCGCAGCTGCCGCTCCAACTGCGACAATGAGTAGGATGATTGCAGCAATAATCCCGCCCTTGCCTTTTTTCTTCGCTGGTTCGACAATAGAGTCCTTTGGTTCAACTGGAGCAGTCGCCGGCGCCATCGTCTGCTCCGGCGTTGGCGTTGGTGTTGGTGTAGGTTCTGACATCGCCGTTGGTGCTGGTGTTGGTGCCTGTTCCGGCATCGCCGTTGGCATTGGTGTCGCCACAGGTTCTGACATCGCCACCGGCTCAGTCGTCGGTGCTACCTGTTCAACCACTTCTTCAGATTCCACCAAAGTTAATTCTTCAGGCTCTGGGATGCTTGTCGGCATCGTAGGCTCTGGATTGAGGGGATTTGGAGTTCCCCCGGGGTTTTCATTCATAATGAACTCCTTTTTTATAATTCTTATGCTTATTTTAACACAAATATGCTAAAATAGGAATATGAAAGAAGATTTTGTAATTTCCAATATTCGCGCACGTCAAGTTTTAGATTCTAGGGGTAATCCTACTGTTGAAGCCGAAGTTTTCTTAAAAAATGGAGGTTTTGGACGGGCAATTGTGCCCTCTGGCGCTTCTACTGGCTCGCAGGAAGCGTTAGAACTAAGAGATGCTGACCCGGAGCGGTTTAACGGTAAAGGGGTCCTAAAAG
The DNA here is from genome assembly GCA_964433705.1 of uncultured Candidatus Saccharibacteria bacterium. GTDB lineage: Bacteria > Patescibacteriota > Saccharimonadia > Saccharimonadales > Saccharimonadaceae > Nanosyncoccus. The sequence goes on from CAYSSH010000022.1 coordinate 5,211, forward strand.
CCGTCTGGAATGTTAATTCTACGATTAAAGATGTTTTACTCGGTAATTCTTCTGACCAAAAAACCGTTGACGCGATGCTTTTAGAGCTTGATGGGACCAAAAACAAGTCTTCGCTCGGTGCTAATGCGATTTTAGCCGTATCTCTTGCCAATGCTAAAGCCAATGCTCGCGCTAATCGATTGCCGTTCTATCGCTATGTTGCCACACTCGCAGGCACAGAAAAAACAATGTCCATTCCGATGCCAATGATGAACGTAATGAATGGTGGCGAGCATGCGGCTTGGGCAACTGATTTTCAGGAATATATGATTGTTCCAAAAAGTGCCGGAAGTATTGACGAAGCGGTGCGGATGGGCGCAGAAGTTTTTCATGTCCTTAAAAACGTTCTACAAGAATATGGCTATCCGACGACCGTAGGGGATGAAGGGGGTTATGCACCAAAAGTACGCGCCGGCAACAATGAGCCGCTCGACTGTATTCGGGAGGCTGTCGAGCGCACTAATTATCAATTCGGTAAAGACATTGCTATCGCGATGGATATTGCGGCAAGCGAATTTTTTACAACTGACAACAATTCTGGTGCTGGGATTTACCAGCTGAAAACCAATGGCGCCAAGAAAACCGCAGAGGAGATGATTAAATGGTACGATCAGTTAATTGACCGTTACCCAGTTGTTTCCATCGAGGATGGTCTTGCGGAAAACGATTGGGGACATTGGCGTGAGATGACCGAATCACTTGGCGATCGTATCCAACTGGTCGGCGATGATTTGTTCGTAACCAATACCGAACTGCTTTCGCTCGGCATTAAATCAAAAGTTGCTAATGCGATTCTTATTAAACCAAACCAAATAGGTACACTAACCGAAACTATCGCTGCCGTTCAAATGGCGAAAAAGGCTGGCTATAAAACAATTATGTCGCACCGTTCCGGTGAAACTGAGGACGTTTCCATTGCCCACCTTGCGGTAGGACTTGGTACTGACCAAATCAAGACCGGTTCACTTTCCCGTTCTGAACGCATCGCAAAATACAACGAACTAATGCGTATCGCTGATCTCGACGATACACTTTCGCTGGCTCACCCGTTTAAATAGACGTAATACTATTCGTTCGGCGAAAACCATCATAAACACTTTCCGAAACTTTCGGATGTCCGATTTTGTTCGCTGCCTTTACAATGTCATTAATGTCATCCGTAATCTTAAAAATCGTCGGATCATTTTTTGCAATCACTTTCAGCTCTAGCATTTTTTTAATAATTTTGTCGAAACTGCGCCAGTACGATTTTCCAACCAGAAAAACCGGCATTTTCGGCATTTTGTCTTCTTGCATCAAGCACAAAATCTCAGACAACTCGTCCATCGTGCCAAACCCGCCCGGAAAAAACACGAAAACTTTCGCCGCCATTGCAAGCGCCACTTTGCGCGCAAAGAAATATTCAAATGTTAAAGTGTCGGTCAGATACGGATTTGGGAATTGTTCATGTTTCAAAGTAATATTCAACCCCACTGTCCGTCCGCCAATCTCAAACGCACCTTTCGACGCAGCTTCCATAATTCCCGGTCCTCCGCCAGTCACTACTGCATGCCCATTTTTTGCGAGCAAGGCCCCAAGATTATAAGCCATCTTACAATATTTATGATTCTGCGGTAATCTTGCTGACCCAAAAATTGTCACGCCTTGCGGAAAAGACCGCACGATTGTCAGTCCAGAACCCAAATCCTTTGCGTATGCATTCGCTCGCTCTAAATCTTCTGGCGACAACCGGCTAAGAAACGCATTGGCTCTTTCCAATTCTTCCGGCGTCATCCTTTTTAAAAACTCTTCTTCAGCTTTTGACATGTTATTCCTTTCTTGTTACTAAACTTTCTGAATCGGCATTGGATGTAAAACCTCATTAGCATCAAGCGCCCCAGTAAAACCGCCCACTTTTTTTATTACTGCTGTCGCATTCGCCGACGCAAACGCTAAAGCCTGCCGGAGCGACTTTCCATCCGCCCAGGCCCCTGCTACTCCCGCCCCGAACGCATCTCCCGCACCAGTCTTATCTCGCATTTTTACATCTTCATAAATTCCGAACCTATAAATATCTTTCGTATTGCGTTTTCCCGCAATCCCCCCCATTAGCCCATCCGTAATTACTACAATCGGTACATAACCATTCAAATGATAAAGTAGCTCACTTAATATATTTCCCGGTACCAATTCCGCCGCTTCTTTCTTATTCAAAATCAAAATATCAACATATTTTAAAAGTTTAAGCAGACGTTTGCTATTAGACAATTCCGCCTCACCCGGATTCATGACTATTTTACAATGTATTTCTTGTGTTTTTTTCAAAATCTTTTCCAGCATTTCAAAATCGCCATTCAAAGTCGTAAGATATAGATAATCCGGATAAATCGTTTCTAGGTCCGACGGATCTAGGTTGGCGAAGTTTTCGCACGCGCCTCGGCACTTTAAAACTGTGTTTTCGTGTTGTTTTGGCGAGGTTAAAATCATAGAAGTACAGGTCGGCTTATTGTTTACAAAATTCACATAACTATTATCAATTTCTTCTAAATCTAAAACCCGCATTACCGCATCGCCCGCCGAATCTTGTCCCAAATTCGTCATTATGACAACGTCGTGACCGTATCTCGCCAGACTCACCGCCACATTTAAGGCTCCGCCGCCAGCTGAATATTTGATTTTGTCAATATAATGTTTTTCTCCAACCAAAAGATTTCCCAAAATCGACACATCGCCAATTTTTGTCGGCGTCAAATCGTTCTTGTCGCTAAGATACAATTCTTGCCCCGCTTCGCCAATTACCGCAAATCGCGCCATCACAAAACCACTCCCGTCTTATCAATTTCCGCGACCAATGACTCATAAACGCTCTTTGGATTTTCCGCCGTTGAAAGCGCCGACCCAACATTAATGACATCGAGATCGGCATGCGCCAGAGCACGAATATTCTTCAAGTTTGCGCCTCCATCCCAGCCAATTTCTAACTCGTTTTTCATATTTCTCACCAGCGGAATTTTCTCCGTCTGCATCATGTCCGCCGCTCCACCTTGCTCGCCCAGTTTTCCCGCAAAAATTAGCACATGGTCAACTTCTTTAATATACGGCTCGACATTTCCTGGATAGGTCGATGGCAGTAGCGCTAGCCCCGGCTTTATGCCATGCTCTCGAAGTGTCTTAAAAATCGGCATCAAATCCTCTTTCGCTTCCGCATGAAAAATGCAAAGCGACGGCGCCAGTTTGATAATCGTGTCAATATGGTCCGACGGCCGCTCGACCATCATATGTAAATCCGCCGTCCAACCCTTCGGCCACCACACATTCGTAATATCAAGCGTTTCATTTTTAGCAAATATACCGTCCGTCACATCAATTTGCACTCTACGGCTGTAAAGATTGATGCGCTCAATCTGACCGCGATATTCAACCTTACTATTTGTCAAAACCGAAGGCACAATTGACACAGACCTAATCATAAACTTGACCCCCTGTCAAATATGTTGTATCATCAAGTTTCTTCACTCGGCGCACCCGGCGTTCTAATGGCTCAAACTGAGTCGCTAGAAATACGTCAATTATTTTCTCCATCGCGGATTCATTTAGAAAATGTGCCGACAGGCATAATACATTCGCATCATCATGTTCGCGCGCTAATCTTGCCGATTCCTCGTTTTCGCAATGCGCCGCCCTTACTTTTAAAAATCGATTCGCCTGTATTGTCATCCCATGTGCCGACTCGCAAATTAAAATCCCAAACGCCTTTTCGTCTGCCCGCACGTCCAAAGCCACCCCAGTCGCTGCCGTATTATAGTCATCCCCTTCCCGATATTCTTTTGGCCCCAAATCAATCACCTCATGACCTTGTTGCGATAAATATTCTGACATTTTCTGTTTTAACGCGAAACCGCGATAATCTGAACCGATATATAATCTCATTTTTCGGCGCCTCCATATTCTAGAACCAATTCCGCTAAACGATTGGAATATCCCCATTCGTTATCATACCAAGCCACCACCTTTACCATATTTCCTCCCACAACATCAATCAGCGGCAAATCTACCACCGATGAACGCGGGTCGCCGATAAAATCAGATGACACCAATTCCTCATCGCTTACGCCTAAGATTCCCTCAAAACCTGGGTCGTCCGCTGCTGCTCTAAACAAATCAGCTAGTTCTTCTTTCGTAGTATTGCGCTTCAAAACTGCGGTAATATCAGAAAGCGACACAACGGGAGTTGGGACTCTTACGGATAGTCCAGCAAATTTGTTTTTTAGTGTTGGAATAACGCGTGCTGTCGCTTTCGAAGCGCCGGTTGTCGTCGGCACAATATTTTCCGCCGCCGCTCGCGCTTCTCGTAAGTCTTTTGCCGGAGCATCTAGGAGCTTTTGCGACGGAG
>CAYSSH010000023.1:0-9437 GCA_964433705.1 uncultured Candidatus Saccharibacteria bacterium
TCGGTACGAGAACGTGTCGATGGATTACCTCCTTTCTTGAGAAGGAATTGATGCGTGCGAATCAGCAATGATGCGCATAGCTAGGTCGGTTACGGTTGTGTCTAGAAGCTTAAGACATAACTTCGTCTACCTTAACGGTAGAAGTAACAATAAGCTAAACTACACTGTCAGATGACTTTGATTGCACAACTAAGTTGTTAAAAAAATCACCCCGACTCGCCAGGGTGATTTTTTGTTTTCTATCTGTCATCACCCTCACCATGAAGCCTGTCTCGATTTCTGCGGTCTTCTAATTTTTTAATATTCATCTGCGCTACATCGTCAAAAGACACTCCAAGGTAAGTTGTGATAGCTGACACATACCAAGTACATCACCTAACTCCTTAATTATCTCAATCCGATCCTCAGCACTTATCTGCCCACTTTTGTCCCGGATAATCTTCTTAAATTTATCCGCTGCCTCGCCAGATTCGCCAACCAGCCCTAAGACCTTTTCAAGTAGCCCATTTCCCCCGATTGACATTCCAGCTCGGTACAAGTCAAATTTTATCGCCTTCGCTTGGTATTCGTTAAACTTCATTTCGCCTCCTCTGTTACGATAATTATACCATAACTCTCTAAAATCTGATATAATATCTCTAAGCCTCACAGGCACATTAGAAAGGAGATTAAGTTATGAAAAACACCAAGGTGATTAGCGTCGGCGGCTCTATCATCGCACCAGACCAACCAGATGCTGGGTTCCTTAGAGACTTTGTAAATATGCTTGGCCGCTGGCTTGCTGACAACGACAATGGGGAGCTAATTCTCATCGCTGGTGGTGGCGGACCTGCGCGTGCCTACCAAAAAGCCTATCGCGACGGAGTTGAACCATTTATTGCCGCCGGCACACTCATTCCATTCACCAGCGCCAAGGATAAAAACGACGCCGCAGATTGGTTGGGTATTATGGCTACGCGCCTTAATGCAGAATTGCTTCGCGCCTGCTTCGGCAAGCTCGCCCCCTTTCCGGTGGTAACTGACCCAACGAAAGCGCCTGAAAATTGGCACGGTCGCGTTCTCGTAGCCGCCGGTTGGAAACCAGGCTTCTCATCGGATAATGACGCAGTTCTTCTCGCCGAAAAATACGGCGCCGATACCGTTATTAATCTCTCGAACATTGAGAAAGTCTATACCGATGATCCCAAGAAAAACCCTAATGCCAAACCACTAGATCATGTCTCTTGGGCAGATTTTCGCAAAATGGTCGGCGATACCTGGGAACCAGGGAAAAATACCCCGTTCGATCCTATTGCGAGCAAAAAAGCCGAAGCGCTAGGTCTTACTGTCATCTGCGCCAGCGGTCGCGACATCGAAAATACGCGTCTTATCTTAGACGGAGGTAATTTCAAGGGAACAGTAATTTCGAACTAAAACTCCATAAAACCTCAAATCCCCCAGATTCTGGGGGATTTTGCTCTCTTATGCTATAATAATGCTATGGAAGACACTCGCAACCTCATTGACCAGTTTAAAGGCCAAACAAATGAACAAATTTTTTATACACTAGAGAAAACTCGTTCATCTCTTGAAATCGCCATTGAAAATGTTGAACACGATTTTAATGTTGGCTCTATCGTTCGCACTGCCAATTCTTTTAACGTCTCAAAAGTACACATTATCGGCAAGAAAAAATATAATCGTCGCGGCGCTATGTGTACCGATAAGTATTTAGAAATTGTTCATCATCCCACAATTGAAGATTTTCTGAACACTCAAAAAGACCGAGAGCTTGTTGCAATCGAGAACAATACCTCTCGCGCCATGCCTCTCCACGACAAAACCTTTAACGCTGAAACCACCTTAATTTTTGGTTCCGAAAATTCCGGCATCACAAAAGAACTATTAGCAAAAGCTAGCGATGTCCGTTTTATCGAAAGTTTTGGCTCCACTCGTTCAGTCAACGTCGGCGCTGCCGCCGCTATCGCAATGTACGAATGGACACGTCAAAATATCCTTGCTACCCGTTAATCTTATCGTCCAGTAATCCAGTGTACCAAAAGTGTCAAAATAAAAGTATGCAAGTTTGCGGTAACTAGTAGCCCCACCACGGTCATAATTATCCCAAACAGCTTCACATGGTCATAAGACGACACACCGTTTGCTAAATTCTCTGCAATTTGTCGGTAAAAAAACACCACCGCCCCGCCACAGGCCGCAATTACCAGCCCACCAATCATCCATCCAAAATCAAATGTAAAATCCATAACCTTATTATATCACAAAAAACAAAAAAATGGTGGAGTAACAGGGACTCAAACCCTGGACCTCCGCCTTGCAAAGGCGGCGCTCTAATCAACTGAGCTATTACCCCAAATTCCAAACGTGGTGGGGATATGTGGACTTGAACCACAGACCTCGTCATTATCAGTGACGCGCTCTAACCAGCTGAGCTATATCCCCAGTCCTTACCCCATTATACTACTAGATAACATCTTCGTCAAGCACAAAATTCGAGAAAAAGCCCACAGCATCATCGCTGTGGGCTCATTTGGAGTCAGATGAACGGCAAAAACTCTGGCGCCGCCTCGTGCCTCTGCAGGGCCGCTGCTTTGATTTCTTCGCGACTCCGCCAGTAGTCCCGGATATAGGCGGGCATGCTCTCGAACAAATTGTCAATCTCGCCGACCACCATATCGCAAAGATAATAGTTCAGGCTGCTTGCCCGCCGCACCCAGTCGAAACTCGCCTGAATCTCCTCATCCTTCGGGAACATCTTGGCCAAAGTCCTTGCAATAGCAATAAGCACGAAGTCATGCTCGCCGCGTTGATCGGAATCTGCACGAGCATCCCCGCACCCGACCAAAAACCGCCCGTAAAGCGCATTCAGGATTAGGAGATGTCCAGATTCGTAAGTCTTATCCGTTCCGGAAGTCTTATAGATGTTGCCGTTGAGTGACGCATTCTTATGCCCGTAGAAGAACCGCTTGCCCTCAAGCAGAGAATCAATCGCCTCGCTCGCCACCTTGGCGCTGTCAAAGAAGATGCTCTCCGCTCTGCCGCCCGGTGGGTCGAACCGCAACAAGCACTTCGGCTGCCCGTAGGTAATCGCCCGGATACAGGGAATTTCGCCGCTTGTCTTCAAAGGTTTTACGAACATTGCCGGCTGCGCATCGAGGATTACCGTCCCACATCTGCCATCGTACACCTCAGAGAACGCCTCCATGTACTCACGAAGCACCTCAATCATAACCCGCACGTCGGTATTCGCCAGCCCCAGGGTGCGATTCTCCTCGCCGTAGTTATATACGTTTACCATCGCTAACTCCTCCATAATAAAAAGTACAAAGCCGTTATAAGACTTCGTCAGATACTATTATATCATAATTTTCCCAAAATCCAAAGCACAAGAGAAAACCGCCTTTATTTATTGAGGTGGCGGTTTTCCAGGTCATACATATACTTGAGTAACCTCGCAGTTTGGTTTTACTCAAGTTACCCCTATTATATATCACGATACGCATAATGTCAATAGCTTTTTTCCACATTTTGTGCAAAACTTATGAAAAATGTGTTCGGTTTCTATAATTTTATTAAAACATAATTTTAAGAAAAAGCATATTGACAAAAAAGCATAGGTATGATATAATGGAAGTATAACATTAAAAAATCACAACAAATACTCATGAGAATGACATATTACATGGGTTGTTGTGGGATAATTGGTGGGCAGATAGGATAAATATAATGTCAGGAACAAAAGCTGGCGGTATGAAGGCAGCTGCCACCAATAAAGCTAAATACGGTAAAGAATTTTACGCTCGTATCGGTAAAAAAGGCGGTCAGAACGGCCACACTGGCGGTTTTGCCGCTAACCCAGCTCTCGCACGCATTGCGGGTGCTAAAGGTGGACGCATCTCACGTCGTGGCCCAGCCAAAAAAGCCGCTTAATTCAAATTTTCACACCTAGGGCAATGAAATTTGCCATTAGGGGTCTGGAATCGCGCTAACCCGCAAATCGGGCAGCGCGATTTTTTATCTAGCCACTCTCTATAAGTATTCAGCTCCCGCTCCACGACTTCCTCGTCATAATAAACTCCGTACGTCTGACACAACTCGCGTGCTTTTTCCCAGGCCTCTCGCTCCATCTTTAATCTCCGCACATTCGTCTGGTAATCATGATGTGAGAGTAGAAAGTGGCCCACTTCATGTAATAAAAGCAGAGCATCTTCTGGCTCGTCGGGCCCCAGAACAATCGTTTTTGGCGGTTTGAATAAAAATTTTGTACCATTCCGGAAGTGTATTTCGGGGTAATCCGCTCTCAATCTATTCAATAAAACCGTATTCATTTTGAACAAATTATTTATACACTTGATTATATCATAAAACTTTGCTATAATTAAAGAAGTTTTTCGCGTACCAAAAAGGTACCGAAAAGGAAGGAATAAATTTAATATGGCAAATGCCAAAAAATATACAATGGATGAACTTCTGGAGCAGAATTCCGAAGTTTCCAAAAAAGTCGCAGCCGGTGATACTGTATCAGGTACTATCATCTCTGTAAAAAAGCACGAAATCTTAATTGATCTCGGTAGCCAAGGCGTCGGTCTTGTACCGCGTCGCGAAGCGTCTTTTGCGCGCAACCTAAACGTTGGCGATGAAGTTTCCGCTTCTGTCATTGAGGCCGAGATGGATGATGGCTATGTTCTTCTGAGCCTCAGAAAAGCCGTTAAAGATAAGGGTTGGGACGAGATTCAAGCCAAACTCGATAACGCTGAAACTGTAGAGGTTATTCCGTTCGATGCTAATCGTGGCGGCCTTCTTGTGGAATATGAGGGAATCAGGGGCTTTTTGCCAGTTTCGCAACTTTCTGCGGAGCATTATCCTCGGGTCGGTAGCGCCGATAAAGATGAAATTTTACAGCGTCTTAACTCGCTTGTTGGTAAGCCAATCAGAGTTCGCATCTTAGATGCTATCAAAAAAGAGAACAAACTCATCTTCTCTGAGAAAGAAGCCATCAAAGATGGTCTTGCTGAACGCTTCGCTGAGCTGAAAGTTGGTGATACGATCAAAGGTATCGTGACTGGTGTAGTTGACTTCGGCGTCTTTGTCAATCTAGACGGTATTGAAGGTTTGGTCCACATCTCTGAAATCTCATGGGAACGTGTCAATAATCCGTCAGATTATGTGAAAGTTGGTGACGAAATCGAAGCTAAAATCATCGCAGTCGATAAAGAACGGCTCTCTTTGTCTATGAAACAACTCGTCGAAGATCCATGGCTTTCTGAAGTTGAAAACCTTAAAAAAGGCGACAAGGTTGAGGGAACCGTTACACGCATTACTCCGTTTGGCGCTTTTGTCCAGATTAGCCCTGCTGTAGAGGCCTTGGTTCATGTATCTGAGCTTGGCGAAGGCTCAGACGTCGATCCAGAAAAGGTCTTTACTCTAAACGAACGAAAGAGCTTCAAAGTTCTAGACATCGATAAAGAAGGTCGCAAGATTTCTCTCTCTATCGCAAAATAAAAACATCGGTCAGGACAGAACCTGACCGATTTTTTTATTTCATGGTATAATGGTATTATGAAATATACTAAAAAAGACTTAAACGAGCGTCCTTGGCTTAAATACTACGAAGAAGACAACATTCCAAAGAGTATTGAATATCCAGATTGCTCAATGGTTGATATGGTTATTCAGTCGGCTGAAAAATGGCCCGATAATGTCGCCTACTCCTATTATGGGCACAAAGTTACCTATAAAAACTTCGTCAAAAAAATTGAAAAAGCCGCCCGCGCCCTTAAAAACTATGGTGTTAAGGAAGGCGACCGCGTTACGATTTGTATGCCGAATACTCCAGAGGGGATCACTATGGTTTACGCAGTCAATATGGTTGGTGCTGTCTGTAACATGGTCCACCCCCTCTCATCCGAAAAAGAACTAGAGTACTATATTAAAATTGCTGAATCAAAATACGTTCTCGTTTTTGACGCCGTTTTTGATAAAATCTATCGTCTTCGTGATACGGCCGGCTTAGAGCGTATCATTGTTGTCCGCCCTTCTGATGGGCTGGGTTTCTTGAAGCAGAAAATGTATCGCTTGCTCCACATTAAAAAAGTCAAATTACCGGTGAACGATAATCGCGTGGTCTTATGGGAAGATTTTATTGCAAATTCATATTTCTACCAAGGAAATTATCACGAAGAACGTGGCGGGGCAGATCCTGCGGTAATTATGTATTCTGGCGGCACTACTGGGGCGCCCAAAGCTGTCCTTCTCTCGAATCTCAACATTAACGCCGAGTCAATTTGTGACGGTGCGATGATTCGCCAAATCGTCCCTGGCGCTACAGTCCTCTCTATTCTCCCACTTTTTCATTGCTTTGGACTTGGGGTTTGCATCCATACTCCTCTCTGCAAAGGCATGGGCTGCATCTTAATCCCCGCTTTCTCGCACAAACAGTTTGCCGACATCATCAAGAAGAACTCCCCCAATTTTATCGTCGGCGTGCCTACCTTGTTCGAGGCTTTAGTCAACACGAAACTTAATCAAGACGACCTTAAATCCGTCACCGCAGTCATCTGTGGCGGCGATGCTTTAACTAAAACTCTTCGCGATAAAGTCAATACCTATCTTAAAGCACATGGCTCGGACGCTAAAATTCGCGTCGGCTACGGTCTAACCGAGGGTTCGGGTGCGGTTTGTTTGTCGCCTGAAAACTCGTTTGATGATGGCATTATCGGCGCTCCTCTCCCAGACATCGACTTCAAGATTGTCAAAAATGGCACTTTCGACCGCCAGCCAGTTGGTAGTGAGGGGGAAATTTGCTTATCTGGCCCGCTAGTTATGATGGGGTATCTTGGTGACGAAGTGGAGACTGCTCAGACTTTACGTTTGCACGAGGATGGTAAAATTTGGCTGCACACCGGTGATTTAGGCTATCTTGGTGACGACGGCCTTATCTATTTTGCACAGCGCCTAAAACGTATGATTATTTCCTCTGGCTACAATATCTACCCAACCCATTTGGAGTCCATTATTAACTCCCACGAAGGCGTCCTTACTTCTACTGTTATTGGCATCGACCACCCTCATAAAGGGCAGGTTCCTAAAGCCTTCATTGTCCTAAAACCTGGTTACAAAGCCGGTAAACGCATTGAACGCGAAATTCGCGAACTTCTGGAGCGTAACGTTCCAATCTATGCTTTGCCTACTGCCTATGAATTTCGTGATAAACTCCCCACTACCCTTGTTGGCAAAGTCGCCTTTAAAAAACTAGAAGCCGAAGAAAAAACCAAAAAGCGTTAAACTTCTATCTGTAATAGTTTACCAGAATCTTCAATCTTGTTTTTAAATTTGTCCGCTTTAAAAACCGATTTTTCCGCCAGGCAGGGAAGTACTGTTTTAACATTTTTCGTGAACGCAGAAAACCCGCATGCCCCTCTTGGAATTCCCCAAAATACACCGCCGAATCGATGAGCAGATTCCAAATAAAAAACCATTCTAGCTCATCATGGTATTGTTTTTCCGCCCCAATCTCCGCAAACCGCCGATAAAGCCCCTGAAGCGCCGGAAAAATATCAAAGTAATGCTGGTCCCATCTCGTCGGGTGTAGTACCGAGCCTTCTCTCTGGTAATACAGGTATAGCGGCTCATTTACCGATGCATATCTGTCAGTATAGAGTATTAGCGCCGGCATTAAATCCATATCTTCATGAATTCCGCCTTCAAGGAACTGAAAATGATGCGATATGAACCATTTTCTGCGAATCAACACTTGGACCGGTCCTAGTTCTCGCCTGATAAACTTACTCTTAAACTCTGGATCATCCGCCTCTACGGCCGGGATATTCTCCCTGTTTCCATCTGGAAAAATCTTCACAAGGCCAAGCGTCACTAAATCTGCATTTGTCTTATCCGCCTCTGTTACAAGTCGGACTGCCGCTTTTTCCGTTATCTCGTCATCACCATCAATAAACCAAATATATTCGCCACGCGCTTTTCTTACTCCAAAATTTCTTACCGCTGCCGCACCTGGCTTTTCGCATTTTTCAAAAACCACAGTTTTTGGATTTTCTTTCGCAAGTTGCTTCAAAATCTCGACAGATTTATCACGAGACCCATTGTCTATCAAGAGTATCTCGTATCCGCCTTGAAGCCCCTTTACTGCCCCCATAATTGAACAAAAGCAGCGCTTAATATATTTCTCACAATTAAAAACCGGTACAATAATTGATAACTTCATATCAAAATTATACCATAGAAAGTGACAAACTCTAACAGATATGATATAATGTAATTGTGAAAAAATCTATCAGTATCCTACAGCTTAATGTCTGGATGGGGAAGATAGAGGGCAACTTACGCCGCTTCTTCCGCAACCACAACTACGATGTAATTTGCTTACAAGAAGTCATGTATTCCGCTGACGCCAATCAGCATCTCGGAAAACTCTGTTTTGATGCAAAACAAATCATTGACGCGAGCGGAATGCCGTATGTTTTCTTTTCCCCAAACTGGCGCAGCAAAATGGCGAACGGGCATCTAGAAGTTGGTAATATGATTCTCAGTAAATCGCCTTTTTTAAGTCAGCATAGCGAATTCGTCCATGGTAGTTATATACCAGACATGATTCTCGGTACCGCTCCCGCCCCGCAGAATAACCTTAACGTTCAGATCGTCAAACTCGCTAGCGGACTTACCGTCGTTAACCATCATGGTTTCTGGCGCCCTAACCCGATGGGCGATTCGGAAAGCCTTACTGCTTTTAGAAATCTTGCCAAAATCATCCGACCCTATGCAGAAGCCACGCCGTTTGTTTTATGCGGTGATTTAAACCTAGTCCATGATTCGCCAGCTATGCGACCTCTTGATTTTCTTCAAGATCAAACCCATGAAAACCACATCACGAACACCTTGTCTGGACTTAAATTTGATGGCGAAGTCGCCTGTGACCATATTATGACAAACAATCTAGTTAAGATGAATAAATTTATTGTTCATAGCGACTTGGTTTCCGATCACCGCGCCCTCTCCGCGGAAATCCAAATCTAACCATCTTTTCTTGAAAAACTTATGCTATAATTTAAATATGCTTTGGAAAGTTTTAATTATTTTACTCATTTCAATGGTTCCACTTATCGAGTTACGCGGTGCAATTCCGGTTGCTGTCGGTATGGAGCTTGGACTACCTGAATGGCTTGTTTTGATTATTGCAATCATCGGCAATATTCTTCCGGTGCCAATCATTTATCTTTTTGCGCGTAAATTCCTTGATTGGGGCGCGCACCGCAACTGGAAACCATTAAAAAATTTCTGTGTCTTTTGCTTGAAAAAAGGGGAAAAAGCCGGCGAAAAACTACTCAAGAAAGCCAAAAGCGGAGTTTATTTTGCGCTTTTTCTTTTTGTAGCTGTCCCGCTACCAGGTAAAGTATCCCAAGGTCGTATCATATGCATACCAG
>CAYSSH010000024.1:0-9071 GCA_964433705.1 uncultured Candidatus Saccharibacteria bacterium
CTCACGACACGCGGTTTTGGAGACCGCTGCTCTACCAACTGAGCTACACCCCTACATAGCACAATTTTATCATAAAAAATAATCCCCCGCAAGGGATTATTTCGGTTAACGCTTCTTTTCTTTTACTTCGTTACGACCAAGATTTTTCTTTGTCTCAACGAATAAAACGTGTTTACGAAGCACCGGGTCGTACTTCTTAAGGCTTAATTTATCAGGAGTATTCATCGTGTTCTTCTTCGTGTAATAAGCACGCACCCCAGATTCCTCAGAAACCAGACCAACTAATTTGCGTTTAGTATTATTCTTCTTTGCCATGATTAACATCCATTATATCACATCAAATAAAAAATGGCAAGGCTTTTGCCTTGCCAATCCGTAGGGTGGATAGGAATGAGGAGTTAAAACTCCGGGACGCGCGTGCCGATGTGATGGCTCCCACACTGCAGCCAGTGGATGTTCATCTCTGTCTGAGAAGTAAACGGACGTCCACAGCGGGGACAGCTCCAGGTTATACCCATCACAAATTTCAGCTTTTTCATTCTAGTCACCTCCTAAAGTGCAATATAACTTTCGATTATGAAAGTTAACGACTATTATACTACTTATCACTAAATTTTTCAAGCATAAGCGCCACAAAATCATTAATATCCTTTAATTTCCGCTCACTATTTGCCTCAATAAACAATGCTTCGTCATCCATAAATCCAAGAGTTGAAACCGCTAAATGAACAGCCTTTAAAAGTGACATAAACTCCTGCTCATCCGCCTCATTATAAGAATATATTTTATCATAGACTTCCCCATCTTTATCTGGGGTTACAAATAGAATGTGAGCTTCTTTTACCTGATAATTACGAAACCTTACAGAATTTTTTACTAGCATTTTATAGAAAATTAATTGAAGCATATATTTATAAAGCGTTGCGTGCGAAGTCCACTTTTCGCTATGATAATTTCCAGTTTTAAAATCATAAATCGTCAATGACTTGTTCTTGTCGTCAACGATGATGTGATCGATTTTTCCAGTCACAGGTACTCCATCAACAACAATCTTGTCGCTGCTAAAATTCACTTCCGCCTCACCTTGTCGTAAAATATCACCAAATCTTTTCAACGAAATCGCCAGCTCTTCCGGGCCTTTCTCGCGAATTATTTGCAGTTCCGAAGAAGGCAGCTCCTTCTTTTCTAACTCTTCCAAAAAGAACTGGATCGCCTCTTCGTCACTTTTCCCCTCTTTTGTTACATATTCAAAACTTTTATGTACCAAATCACCATACGCTAATGCCTCAGATTCCGGCTCGTGCGGCGCTTGTAAAATGTAAGTCTTGAAGAAACTCTGTGGTCCTGCATAAACAATGTCAATAAAATTCGTTAGTGCCGAAGCAGACCACCTCAACTTCTCAGCTCTATCCTTATAAATTGTGCGCATATCCGGCGAATTGACCACATAACTCATCAGCCAATTTCTCACATTGTCAAGCCCCTTCGCAAAATCAAAACTACCATACATCTGAACTACCTCACCGTCCGGCAAAAACGGTGCTACAATTTTCTCTCGCCCATCATCAGTTTTTTCTACATACTCTTCAAAGTATTCTAGTCGTTCCGGCGACTTTCCCTTAAAATCGGCTAATGCATTTGTAATGGTTAAACTCTTTTTCGCACGAGTTAGTGCAACATATAATACCCTCAATCTTTCGCCATCCGTAATCCCCGTATGACGAATCTGAATCACATTTTTCGGTAAACTCAAGAAATTATTATTTCCCTTTCCTTTACCCCAAGCCGAATGGTCTGCTGAAATGATAAACACATATTCAAACTCTAGCCCCTTTGCTTTATGCGCAGTCAAAATTTGTACCGCATCTTCGGCATCGCGATATGGCGAAGTAATATTAAGCGGCATGTCTGCTTCCTGATAATCGTCCACCATCTCAATCAAATCACTTACCTTTAAAACTTTATCACCAAAATACTGCGTCAGTTTTCCTTTCAGCGCCGCTAAATTTTCGTAAAACACAAAAGTCTCGTAATCATTTTTATGCGTAGAATAATCGAGAAAGGGTGACCTATAATCATTTAATTTTAATGTTCCAATTAAGTAATTAAGCATCACTTCGAACGGTTCAATAAACGATCTCGCCGTCAGATTCATCAAGAAATTCATCACAGCTTGTAATTTTTCACCACCATTTTCCGCCAAATAATCTAGCGTGGGCTTTTTAAAAAACCTAGCCTCACCAATTAACTTGACCACCTCGACCATATTTAAGCCCCAAAACGGGAACGATAAAATCTCCATCAGTTGAACGCTCATTCTTTTTTCACCCGCCAGTTCATCAACAAAACGAAAAATCGTAATAATTTCGTGAATCTGTTCATTCAAAAACAAATTATCTCTTTTCTCGTAGGCAATCTTAATGTTTGGATGTGATTTCAAGAATGGCAGTAGTGGTTCAAAATACTTCGATCGATAAGAAATTACCGCAATCTCGCTTTGCTTCACCCCAGCGTCAACCAACTTTGAAATCTCATCTGCAATAAAGCCATATTCCGCATCGGAAGAAGCAAATTCCAAACGTCTAATCTCCGATTGTTTCGGATCATCTTTATGAGCAGTTAAAATTTTATCAGCAAACCTATCCGGCGCTTGATTAATAATTTCGCGCGAAAAATCTAAAATCTCTTGCGTAGAACGATAATTCTCGTTTAGCGCAATTACTTCCGCATTGTAGTGCTTTTGAAAATCAGTCAAATTGGATGAGGAAGCGCCCTGAAACTCATAAATCGCCTGATCATCATCTCCAACTGCCATAATCATCGGTTTTTCATAATCAGTTAGCTCCGCCACAATTGAAAATTGCGACGGATTTGTATCTTGAAACTCATCTAACATAATGAATTGGTATTTTTCCATCAAAGTCGCTTTAAATCCGGCGTCATTTTTTAAAGCCTTTACCGCTTCGTGAATCATATCATCAAAATCAAACCACCCATTTTCCATTAAGCTTTCATCATACATCTTCATTACTTTAGCGATAGACTGCAACTTCTTATTTGACACGTAGTCCTTTAAGCGATAATCCCCGTTTTTATCTTTTTCGAAATAGGCATTCCTCCAATTACTTAGTGGTTTAATACTTTCCGCCGACTCCGCATCTATCATCGCTTGTTTTAAACTGCGCGCTAAATCCACGATAATCCGCTCAATATTCTTAATTATTGGTGCATCATTTTCATGCCCCTTCAGTAAGGCATAAATCGGCTCATATGCAGATTCGTAAGATTCTTTAAATTTTCGTGGCACCACTTTTAAAAGCAACGGCGAAATTATATTTGATAACACCTCGGAATCCTCAATATTCTTTTCAGCAATGAATGCCAGCTCTTCTGCCGTCAAATTTGCGCCTTTGGCATCACTAATCACTGAGAGAATGTCTTTCACCGCATCGCCCCTCAGAATATCTCGCGCTGGTAACCGGTTCTGGATGCTCTTAACAATCTTAAATTGTCTCACTTCGTCAATTGGTTGCTCTAGTTTTCTCTCATAATCCTCAGAATAATTTTTATACTGCGCAAGAATCTCTTGTCCAAACGCATGATAAGTCCCGATATTAACTTTCAGTGCATCCTTGCCAATCATCGTTTTTAGTCGCTCACGCATATTTTTTGCGCCAGTATCCGTAAATGTCAAACATAAAATATTACTGGCATCAGTATCAGTTGTTCTTAGGATATAGGTCACTTTTTCCGACAGAAGTTGTGTCTTACCAGTACCAGGCCCCGCAAGCACTAAAAGCGGGCCATCAAGATATTCTACCGCTTTCTTTTGTTGCGCATTAAGACCCATTTTCACTCCTAAGCTCCACCAAAAAATTCATCTTCTCTGCTTTTTTAGGAATAATGAGTTCACCATTCATAATCTTACGAAGCGCCGACCATCCCTCCACCGTTTTCGAAGGTTTTGCCGTTTTGTCACGTCTCAAATTAAGCCCGAATTCATAGTTTCGAGAAGGCAGCCCCGCAGTTAATTCCAGATCGCCCTTGCCACAAAAAAGTCCAACGGTTTCGGGATCTGCCCCGTTACTCATCAGTACCTCTCGCATTTCATCTAAAGTTTCCGAGATGAATCTTTTCCATTCGACCTCCCCCCGCACAAGCCCTTCAAATCCAGCCAAAATGGCATAAACATTTTTTAGAGACCCACAAAGTAATACTCCATTTCTGTCAGTAGTATAATCATAATCAACATATTTCGTTCCCATCAAATCCCGAATTCTGATATCAGTAATGGTTAAACCAATTTTTTTACCTAATTTAATATCATCCGCAAATCCCGGTCCTGATAGCACCATCACATCATTAAAATCAGCAAAGATTTTATCACCAAGAATTCCTTTTGTCGCTATAATTAAAGGTTTATCTTTGGGTATTTCGCATAAAACATCTAAAATGACCGCAGAAGGTACTGCAATAACTAAAACCTCACCAAACTTAGTCGTCGCATCAATTTGGGAGCTGGTAATCGCTGGGTCATAATATTGTATTTCGTGTCCGTTTTCTTTCAGTATCCCACCAATCGCTCTACCATACGCCCCTGCTCCTATTATTCCAATCCTCATTTTCTCATTATATCATACTATCGTTTTTTAGAACGGTATTTCAAGATCGCATCTTTCAGCGCGTCATGCCCTAAAACCGAACAATGAAATTTATGTTTCGGCAAAGTCCCCAAAAAATCATCAATGTCTTTGGCGCTAATTTCTAGCGCCGCATCCAAAGTTTTCCCCTTACAGATTTCCGAAAGTGCCGAAGTCGAAGCGATTGCCGAAGCGCAACCGTAAGTTTTCCATCGTACGTCATCAATTATTTCTTCACCATTCTCATTTTTCCCAACTTTAATATACATTTTCATTTGATCACCACAAATCGGATTGCCCACCAGCCCCACCGCATCAAAATCAAACTGCTTTTCGTCCCCCATTAAAAAATTTCGCGGATTCAAAAAATGCTCCTTCACAATTTCCGAATAAACCCAGTTTTCGCCTTCCTTATTCATTTTTTCCTTTCAACGGTGCTTATTTTTTGTAACCTATCAATAATCGGTGGTAATACCCTCATTACATATTCTACATCTTCCATCGTATTTTCCACTCCAAATGAAAATCTAATTGAAGAATGCGCAACTTCTGCATCACCAGTCTTCGCCATTAAAACATGCGATGGTTTCGTGTCGCCAGCCGCACACGCAGAACCAGTCGAAACAATTACTCCCTCCGCGTCCAAATAAAGCTGTATAGATTCGCCTTCTGCCGCCTCAAATGAAACATTCAGAATATTTGGCAAAGATTTAAGAGGCCTAATGTCCGTATTTAAAGAACTCCCAGGTACTTCAGCTAAAATTCTCTGCGCCAAAGTATCTCTTAACTTCCGCACATTTTTATCATATTTCTCAAATAGACCGCCTGACTTAATGTGTTTCAGCGCCTCTTTAAATCCTATAATCGAAACCGTATTGTAAGTCCCCCCACGCCGACCCTTTTCCTGTAAACCACCCACGATTAATGGCTTAAAAGGTACCCCGTTCTTCACATATAAAGCCCCTACGCCAATCGGCCCCCCGATCTTATGCGCACTAAAAGTCGCATAGGAAAGTCCCATCTGTCGCACATTAATTGGTATCTTTCCAAGAACTTGCGTCAAATCAGAATGTAAAAAAGCGTCACTTTTAAGCGCCGGCATTTTCAAAAACTCTCCTGTTTCATTATTCGCCCACATGAAAGAATAAAGTGCAGGATTTTTATCGCCACGACACGCCCTTGCAGCCTCAAGAATCGAATGATGTTCGAGCGGCGAAGCAATAATTTTATGTCCTTCAAACGTCCGAATTACGGTATTATTAGATTCAGAAGATCCAGATGTAAAAATTATCTCGGATGGTTCCGCACCAATCATCTCCGCTAGAAGCCACCGACAATCTTCGATTTCGTTCATCGCAAGATGTCCAGGCGTATGAAGAGCGGAAGCATTCCCAAAAAACTTCTCTGACGCCTCCATCATCTTTTCCCGAACAGATTCAAGCATCGGGCAAGTCGCTGCATAATCTAAATACACCATATATAATATATAGTATATCACATACGCTAGATATGGTGTTAAAAAAATGTAGCACACCACATTTAGCGCGCTACATCTAGTGTCTATCTAAATTTAAGCACCTGGAGCAGTAGCATTAGGATGAGTTACCACATATTTCACGCCACCCTCATAAGTCCCAGCTGGTTGCAAATTTGAGGCACTTACTTTATAGTCAGTACGAACCGTTGCCGCTGAAAGCCCACTCGACGCTCCCGTCACACGTACGATTTCCGTATAAGAACTTGGTACCGCAAGATAAGCCGAGCTAAAACTATTTTGCGCCGAAGCCGTCGAACCAGTAGAAGCCCCGGTAATCGAAGTCACTTTCATTGCCCAATACGAACCAGAAGCCCCAGACTCATTATGCGTTGCAATAGATCCAGATGTACCAATCAAATGTGTCTGCCCCTCAGTCGCCGACCCACCTGCTGTCGCTGGAGAATTTCCGATTGCATAAATTGAAAAACCATTAGAATCATTACAAGAAACCACCATCGAAGTCTTCGCCGCATTACTTTCCGTATTCTTCGTTTCCCCAGCAGAAAGCTCAATGCTAGAATTATATCCGCCCGCCGTAAAACCACAAGCAGAAGCAACATTCACCGTTGCGGTACGAGCACCCGCCGTCGCCGTAACCGGAGCAGCGCCGCTCCCCACGCAAGTCGTCACACCATTCGTCGTACTACAAGTTGCCGTCGTATCAGCAGAAGCCCGGCCAGACATTAAAGAAAAGCTACTCAACATCGTTAAAAAAGACATCGCGCATGCTGGTAAATAAATATATTTATTACTTTTCATATGTTTGACCCTGCTCATGCTTATATTATATCACAGTTTTTTTTCAATACAAGTATTTTTAAAAAATTTCTATTCGATTTTTTCGTCTCACAATTAACCCTGCAATTGTTCCAACAATCACCCCAACAGTCGCAATTACGAGAAGTAAAAACCAAATCGGACACATAATTACCGTTGCAGTATTCAAAGAATTTTCTCCCAAATATGAAACAGTTTGCGACACCTCAAAAACCCCGAGTGCAGGCAGCTCTTTAATTTCTCTTTCAACATACCTAGAAGTTCCAGGCATTACAATTTCATTAAAAACATTTTTCCCTTCTGAAACCGTCATTACGTCCTCACCGGTAAAGACATTTTTTGCGCTGATCATTACCTTGGCTTTTTCATGGACATTGCCATTATTTACGATATAAGCACTTAAAACTGGCGCTCCATTTGTCACAAAACCCGGAATGTTATTACTTAACACTTCGCCAGAATGTTTTGTTTCGCCACTTACTGTCGCATAAACAATGCTCGCCATCTCAAAAGTATCATTAATATTCAGACCTTCATTGACTTCCGCTACTTGGTCAGATGATACCAAAATTGCCGCATATTGTCCCCCACCAGGCGCATCGGTCGGCACCGTAATCGTAAAATAAACTGCTCTTGACTCATTTGGCCTTAAAGTTCCAGTCGGCTTCTCAATCGTAATCCAATCCACAATTTGTGAAGCTGTAGATTTTGTTACAAGATCTGCTTCGTTTCCATTCTCCATCACCGAATATGGTGCAACCGAAACCGTATAAGAAAAATTCTCTTCCGCATCAGCCGGATTAGAAATATTCACCGCCGCTTGATAGGTTTTACCAGCTTCAAGTTCTAACTCCTGGTTCATTGGATAAATAAAAAATGTTTGACTCATACTCTCCTATTCAATTGATAAAATTTCACCTGTACCATATTTTAAGTGCATTAGTCTCTGGTTTTTTGAGCCGCGATACTTTAAACTCAAATCTTTCTGTTTTAATATAAACGGCCCATCAATTATCGCGTCAAGAGATTTTAAAAATTCCCATGGCTCCGCACCGTATTCTTTAATTATCTCATAGGTAAAACCCGAAAAACTCCAAACATTCCAACCAAATTCTTTCCTCACCCGCTCTGCGATTTCTCGACACGCTTTTGGTTGAACGAACGGTTCACCGCCACAAAACGTCAACCCAGCCTGCCCCTGAAATTTCGCTAACCTTTCCATAATTTCGTCAATCGAAACCAGAAAGCCGCCATCAAAATCCCAAGTTTCCGGGTTTTGGCAACCTGGGCAATGGTTCGGACAACCTTGCGTCCAAACCACAGCCCGAAGCCCATCTCCGTTTACGATATTATCATGTTCAAGCGGACCTGAGAGCCGAATAAACCCATCCGGCGTCTCAAGTTGCTTAGCAATCTTATCTAGTGCTATTTTATGATAATCAACCATTAGTTTCCCTTGGCGCAATTACAAGCCTTTTCGAACGGGACGTCACCCTCTAGCCGTCCACAATGCGGACATCGCTCTCCTTTAATGATGCCAGAAAAACCACAAATCGGATCGCGATCGACCGGGTGGTTTACAGAACCATACCCAATTCCCGAATCATGCATTTTGCGAATTACCGCCTCAAACGCAGCAAGATTTTGCGACGGATCACCATCAAGCTCAATGTATGTAATATGCCCAGCATTACACAGATTATGGTACGGCGCCTCAATGTCAATTTTCTCAAACGCCGAAATCGGATAATAAACTGGCACATGGAAAGAGTTGGTGTAGAAATCTCTATCTGTCACACCTGGAATTACGCCAAACTCTTTTCGATCGAGCCTAGTAAAGCGTCCTGCAATCCCTTCCGCCGGCGTTGCGAGCAACGAAAAGTTTAATTTATATTTCTTACAATACTGATCACATTTTTCCCGCATATGAGAAATAATATCTAGCCCCAGTTCACGCGAATCCTCATCCTCACCATGGTGTTTCCCAGTCATTGCCACTAAAGTCTCCGCGAGACCAATAAACCCAATCGATAGAGTCCCATGCTTAATCACATCACGCAAGGTATCATTCCAGCCTAATTTTTCCGACCCAAACCAGTTACCCTGACCCATAAGGA
>CAYSSH010000025.1:0-7903 GCA_964433705.1 uncultured Candidatus Saccharibacteria bacterium
TTCATAGACATCCACAGCGAGCTGCCCAGGAAAATCGTCGGTTTCATCAGCCCACTCATCTGACGGTGTTGGTTCGGTTGCCGCAGGAGCCGCTTCCGCCGGTTCGTCGTCCATTATCGGCGCCGATAATCCATCGTCACCGCTCAAGAACGCCGCCGCGAGGTCGTCATCCATCAGCAAATCTTCATTATTTGCACGAGCCATATTTCCTCCACTTATGTTGTTATGCTTTATTATATATTACAATTGTGTTAAAATCAAGAGAATATGCCAAAAAATGTAAAAATTACAACAATCATAAGCCCCATGGATCTTCTTTTCCCCCACTCCTGTCAGGGCTGCGGTCGTTTGGGGAGTCCACTTTGCGACCGTTGTAAAAATTACATCAAAAACCTTCCCGTACCCAACATCTGCCCAAATTGCAAAAGACCGCGCAATGATTTCTCCTGTCGTCATTGTAAAAACCTACCAGATTTTTACTATCTCGGCGAAAAATCCGGTCCTCTAGGCAATTTAATCAAAACCTACAAGTATAGCTCCGTTCGTGCCCTCGCTAAAGAATTTGCTTCCCTTCTTGATGCCAAGCTACCAAATATTTCAGGCCCCGTCGCCATCGTCCCTCTCCCCACCGCTTCGCACCATTTACGCAGTCGCGGCTTTGATCACATCGGACTTATTGCCAAGCATCTCGCCAAACTCCGCCATTACCAAGTCGTTCACCCCCTTATTCGCGCCAAAAATACCGTCCAAGTTGGCACAGACGAAAAAACTCGTCAAATTCAGGCCGATGCTGCCTATGTCATCAAGCCGGGTTTCCGCCCAAACAACGCCACCACCTATCTCTTGCTCGACGACGTTTGGACAACCGGAGCCAGTATGACCTCAGCAGTTAATAAACTCAAAAAAACCGGCACCCAAAAAATTGCCATTGCTACCTTAGTTATTAATCATTTATAAACTCTACGCCTGACTAGATGTCCCACTAGGAAGCGCATTAATCACAAAATTCACAATCGCAAATGCCAAAAAACAAATCACAAGTCCAATAATCGCATAAAGCACTGTATTTTTCGCATCCGTCACCTTCTTTGCATCACCACCGGAAACCACATATCGAATCCCCCCAATAATCAACATTATCACTGCAATAATTCCTACGATATACAATATCACATTCGTCACTTGACGAAACACGCCAGTATCCCCAAATAAATCAGCAGGACATCCGTCACATCGCGCCGCCTCAGCCCCTTCCTGTAAAGTTAAAGCCGACACGCTACCAGAAACAACCCCAATAGCCACAAAACAACAAATTAAAATTGGTAATAAAAGTTTAAAAACGTTTTTCATACCTTAATTATACCACAATTTTTTACTTTTTTCATAAAATTATGATACAATATCTATATACGGAGGGATACCCAAGTGGCTGAAGGGGACGGTTTGCTAAATCGTTAGTCTGGGGCAACCTGGAGCGGGAGTTCGAATCTCCCTCCCTCCGCCAGAAATAGCTAATCCAGAGACGAGCGAAGCTCGTCTAATTAAAATAAAAAATACAGAAAACGAGAGCTTGCTCTCGGCTTTTTGTATTTTTTATTTTAATTAAAGAAACTTGTTTCTCTGGATTAGCTATTTCTGCGCGCTCTGAGGGTGGCGAGATTACCAATCTCCCCATTCTATGTTATAATAGACTTATGGCAAACAAATTACATCCTACTTCATGGGAAGCAGAAGAATACATCGTTAAAGAACATAACGTCGGCTGGTATATTGGTCTAGCCGCTATTACTATCGGCCTCAGTGCCCTTGCGGTTTGGCTTCAGGGCTGGACTTTCCTAGCTCTTATCATTATCAGCGCTCTTACCATTCTCGTTTATGTCCTACGTCCACCTCGTACCATCAAATATCATATCGACAACAAAGGTTTAAGAGAAGGCAATCTCCTTCACAAATACGAAGATTACCGCGCTTTTGGAATTCTAAAAGAAGGTGATCATTATTCCGCCGTTCTCATCCCCAAAAAACGTTTCGGCATGAGCGTAAAAATTTATTTCCCAGAAGGCAGCGGCGAAGAAATCGTCGATTTTCTCGGTATGCATCTCCCTATGGAAGACATCAAACAGGATTTATTAGATAAACTGGTAAATTTCTTGCGCATTTAAAAAAAGTGTGCTACAATAGATATAAGCATAATAAAAAGGTGGGCAAATGAATCCAACAGTAGATAATGATTTGCAAAAAGCAATCGACGACATCACAAAAAATACAAACGTAGATCCGGTCTTTTCCGACCCAATCGCAGCGCCATCTTCTATTCCAGAAGGTGATAGCGGCGTTATGGCCGAACCAGTCGGACCATTTAATGATATTAAACCAGCCGCCCGGCCAATGCCGCGCCCGCTTCCGCCTCGTCCAACCGCACCACTTCCACCACTTCCGCCAGCGCCAGTTTCAACCATCCCAGTTACCACCCCACTTCCGCCAGCGCCTACGCCAGAACCAGTTGCAGAAATGCCAGCCATGCCAGAAACTCCAACCATGAACATTTCTGCTGATATGCGCGAAGTTAAAGAAGCCGCACTTCGCGATCTCGCTCCGCTTATGAGCCAAATGCAAATGGATCCTAGCAAAAAATTCAATCTTTACAAAAATATTCGCGAAGAGTTGCATGACGATTCTGTTATTGCTCCGGCTTACGAAACTGCCAAAAACATTGCTGATGACAACGAACGTGGCGAGGCCCTTCTTTATCTCGTCGAATCTATCGACAATATGTAAACAAACACTCTTCAAAAAACCGGCCCCCACCGCCGGTTTTTTTGATGTTTAATACCCCATCCCCATATCAGACGCCGCTGGCTTTTCTTCCGGAATTTGACAGATTAACGCCCCCATCGTAATCGCCGTCGCCGCAATCGAAACCGCATTTTTCACCGCTTCCATCGTCACCTTCGCCGGATCAATTACCCCCGCCTTCTTTAGTTCAATCAAGCCTTTTTCTGGCGCCATCACATTGATCCCATACCCAGTTTTACCAGACTTTTCCACTTCCGCTAGTAACGCTTGACTATTTAACCCAGCATTTTCCATAATATGTACAAACGGTGCTTTTAGCGCTTCGCATACAATTTTCGCACCAGCTTCCATCTTCGCATCATCAGCAATTTTCGCCGCCGCATTCACCAAAGTTACTCCTCCACCGGCAACAATTCCGTCCGCAAGCGCCGCTTTTACCGCCGCTACCGCGTCATCAACCCGGAATTTCTTTTCATCAATCTCAGTTTCGGTCGCCCCACCAACCTTAATCACAGCTACTTTTCCAGACAAAGCCGCCGCACGTTTCTCTAACTCCTCGCGCTCATAGTCGCTCTTTGCAAGTTTCGCTTGCGCATCAATTAACTCAATCCGCGCCTTTACTGCCGCTTCCGAGCCAGCCCCTTTAATAATCGTCGTTTCATCTTTCGTCGCAATCACTTTACCACACGAACCCAAGACTTCCATTCCCACCTCTTCCAGTTTTAGCCCCTTATCCGCCGACACTACCGTCGCATCAGTCAAAATCGCAATATCCTCCATTATCTCCTTGCGACGCTCCCCAAATGATGGCGCTTTTAGAACTAGGGAATTAAATACGCCCTTTAACTTATTGAGTACCAGAAGCGACAATGCTTCTCCTTCAACTTCCTCAGCAATAATCACTAAATCTTTTTGGCCACTCTGTGCACATTTCTCAAGTAGTGGCAAAATATCCGACGCTGCCGAAATCTTTCTATCTGTCACCAAGACCAAAGGTTTATCAAACACCGCCTCTTGTCTATTCACATCAGTCACAAAGAACGCCGAAGCATAGCCCTTATCATATGAAAAACCTTCCACAATCTCTTGTTCCATCTCAAGCCCTTGTCCGGCTTCCACCGTCACTACTCCATCTTTACCAATTTTCGAGATCACTTCTGCAATCAATTTCCCAATTTCACGATCTCCAGCCGAAATCGTCGCTACCTCTGCTACTTTTGAAGAATCACCCGCAATTTTTTCTGCAGACTTTTCAATTTCCGCCACTATTTCCGCACCAGCTTTTTCAATCCCGCGCCTAAGTTCCATCGGATTCATCCCCGCCGCAATCAATTTATTCGCCTCGGCCAAGATGTTATAGGTTAACACAGTTACTGTCGTCGTTCCATCCCCAGCCGCCTTATTTAATTTTTGCGCTGCAGTTTTAATTAGTTTCGCCCCTACCGCTTCGCCAAGTTTATCCTCAGAATTTGGTAGCTCAACCGCCTCCGCCACCGTCACACCGTCGTGCGTAATTACCGGCGCCCCATATTCCTTCTCAATTACCACATTTTTGCCCTTCGGCCCAAATGTCACCTTAACCGCATCATAAAGTTGTTTCGCCCCCGATAGGACTTTTTCACGCGCTTCTTCTTCATAAAAAATTTTCTTTGCCATAATTTTCTCCTTTAATTAGTTTTCCACAGGTTTTCCACAACTTTACCTCTATAAAGTTGCTAAAACGTCCTCTTCCTTCAAAATAATATAATCTTTCTCATCCACTTTCACCTCTGTTGTAGAATATTCCTTATAAACAATCTTGTCACCTTTTTTCACATCTTTTACATCCGCCCCAACCGACTCTACTACCGCATACGCCGGTTTTTCCTTCGCTTCCCCCAATAATATCCCAGACGCCGTTTTCTCCTGTGGCTTCTCTACCACCGCCACGATTCTGTCTTTTAATGGTTTTAGTGTCATTTTTTCCTTTACTGTGAACCTTAACGTTTACCCTATTTATCCACAGTTTCTCCTTTTCTATCTCTATTATACCACAAAAATTAGCACTTACAAGCCCTGAGTGCCAATTATCCTCTTTTTCTCTTACACCACCCCTTTAAGCCTGTTTCTTGCCGTATTTGTCAAATATGACAAATCACCTAATACTTCCTCAATCATCATCTCATCATATTCACTTTCTCCCCATTTTTCCAAGATCGCCAATAATTCTCCCCTTAATACTACGAAGACCTTCTCTGAGCTATGCGGAAGCCCCGTCACCTCTTCGATCTTAGTCCTTAGTTCATCAACCATCTTTGACATCTCGCTTTTATCCCCCATCTTGTCGAATACCATAAACAATCTACGATTAATCATTATGAAGGTCAGCATTTTTAAATAAACTTGTTTTATTCTAATGTCATTATTCTTTAAAGCCTTGCGCATCATCCTCTTATATTCCATTAAAATATAAACCTTATAATCTGGTACAATCTCTTTTATTGCACGATGATGATAATAAACCGTAGAACGCGCCACTCCTACTTTCTTTGCCATCGTGCCTAACCCCATGTAATCTTTTTCCCTTAATATTACTTTTAAAATTGCATCTTCAGTCCTAAAAAATTTCTTATTATTTAATCGTTTTTTCGTCAATCCAGGACGATAACGCCGCTTTTTCGTCTGTGCCACTTTATTCCCTTCTAAACTATAAATAAATTATAATAAAAAATCCCCACAACCACCCCTGTTAACATCTCAACGCATCCACCTTTCGTATAAATGAACGATAATAAACTATTTTGCCCATTTTGGCACATAGCTAGTATTCTTCCTTGAAGATTCATAATCAAATTTATCAATTAACCCGCTCTTTAGGGCCTCATTTATCCACCTAGATGCAACTATGGGCGACAAAACTCCTTCAGGAAATCTATTACGCAAAGATTCATTCGTTAAATGCAATTGATTCACAAACTGAAAACAGCAATGCATATAAACTAAATTAACCCTATCAGTTTTACTAAATTGGCGCAAACTTTTTTGCCCATATACCACCACTCTAGTTATACCATCTCCAGTAGAAATCATCGGCGAAGGTAAAAACATCTTCTCGCACGCATATTCAACTTTATCGAT
Source organism: uncultured Candidatus Saccharibacteria bacterium (assembly GCA_964433705.1). Taxonomy (GTDB): domain Bacteria; phylum Patescibacteriota; class Saccharimonadia; order Saccharimonadales; family Saccharimonadaceae; genus Nanosyncoccus. The sequence continues at coordinate 5,914 of CAYSSH010000025.1, forward strand.
GCCCATCCCTCGCTCTTCACAAATGCCAATTAGCCTTGCCAACCTAGCCAATTTTTCATTTCTGCTTCTGTTCAAATCCAAAAACCTATTTACCTTTATTACTGGTTCACCAGAATTTGTAAACTCTATTCTATTACTATAAATCTCTACTCTCGGACAATATCCATCAATCCCGAAATCCTGATGTATCATAATATTCGCCAAAAGCTCGCGTATTATGTCATCAGAAAAAATATGATGTTCTTTTCTTTGCGTACCATCCATGTACTCCTCGCTAGGCATCAAAAGCTTTAGTATATCAAAGACTTTCCCAGAACACAATGCATACCCTTCGTCAAAATCAAAAGATCTTTCTACTCCAATTTTATTATTTCCGCGATACCTTATAATTCTAATCCCCCTATTAACTAGCGTCTTAAACTTAGACAACCTCTTCGCAAACAAAAGCGCACCCAAATTTGTTACGTAATAACGATTAACTTTTTTAATAATTACACTTTCATTCACCATTGTATCTAAAATAGTTCCCCTGTTATCCGGCATGACCATACCCCTCAAACTATAGTACGGTTCGAAATCTAATAATTCAAATACTTCAGATTCACTAATCAAATCTGTAGCGTACCCCTCTTCAAAAGTTCGCTTTAGGATCAACTCCCACAATCTCCGCGCAAGCTCCGGGTGCTCTCTCAATTTCTTCTTTGCCGAATCCACTCTAATAAATTGCGTTCCGTTGTATTCTACTGGATACATCTCCGCCCGCGGTATTATTATTACAACAATACGTTTACCACCCACATCGCCAACCTCATATCTTAATTCACCAGCATGGTCCAAGTTCGTTGCAATTAAATTAATAAACGGTTGGTTCTTAGCTTTCCTATACGGGTCAAATTTAGTCCCGACAATCTCGTGGGATTCGTCATCCACGCCATACACTAAGTATGCTTCCGGTTTTTCGGCCAAAACTGCACCATTCGCAAGTGCGCTCACCGTCTCACCAAACAGATTAGGCTCGTCATTTGATGTTTTAAATTCTACATACTCGGATTCTCGATTTTTTATCAAATCACGCACGAATTCCACAAAATCATCTTTCATATATTTATATTATCATATTTCCTAAAATATAAATACTTTTATTACCGCATAATTGCCATACTCTGAACTATCGCTATTTCAACCATATCTTGCTGCTCAAGCCACTCATCCACCGCCTTCCTCACCCCCGGCAATGCTGGATTATTATAATCATGTATCACCATCACACCTGTTTGTGTATTTTTTACAACATCAGTCCCACAATCTTTTCCATCGCAGCCCCATCCTATCATCTTCGGCGCCACCAACCTCAGAGAATCTCTAATTGATTCATAAAAATCCCCATCTAAAAACGAAAAAGCAATTTTCTCCGGCAAGTCCATCTCTGTTAGCTCCACGAACCAGGCCTTTTTAATTACTGGCACAGGCAGTCCCGCTTTTAAAAACCGCTCTTTAACTTCCCTTTTCGTCACCAAAAGTTCCCCCTCCTTAAAATCCACCCCTAGCGCCGATTCATCCGCCTTATTCTTCTCTGGAAGCCCCTCAAATGAATCATAAATCCACAGCTTTTTCGCTTCCCTGTTGAAAACTCCCCCATCTAACCCATTGCAAACACTTTCCACAGGCTTCTCCACAGACTTTTCCACAAGTTTTCCACAGGCTATACCCCTGTTATATTCCCTTAAAACCTCCGCAAGCATCAAAGACGTATCCCCCTTATAGCATCCCATTTCTACAAAATCCCCCGGAAGCGATAAACACTCCCGGGCGATCTCTATAATCTTTTGCGTTTCCAGCTCTGATACTTGATCATTACGCCACGCCACAATTAGCCCCTATTTCTGATCTACAAGTTCAGCAGCCTTCTTAATCATATAAGCCGCCTCATTTGTTGGAATAATATAAATCGGCTTCGATCCTTCCTCAGCCACATTAGTATATCCCGCAC
>CAYSSH010000026.1:0-7583 GCA_964433705.1 uncultured Candidatus Saccharibacteria bacterium
CTATCATTAATTTCAATTGCTTTTTTTACTTTCAGTAGGTTTTTTATGTATAAAAATAATTCTTCGTTAAATAAAGAAAGAACGATAAAATAATAATAAACCGCCTTAAATGTGTATTTGACGTCGTTTATTTTAATGATCTGCTTGATAATTTTTAGTCGGCTTAACTCATCAAGATAATCTACGTCATATAAAATATTAAAAAGGTATCTTGGGTCATTACTACACATGATTTTTGGGAGATACTTTTTATAATCTGCTATGCGAAATGACCTCAATAAGTAATGTACATAAGTCATATTGCCAGTAGATAAGATTGCCTCCCCTATCGAATCAAGTTCTTTAGCATTTACATATAATAAATATAGAAACATTTCTCTTGGGTTGCTAGAGGCGAGCACTTGATCTTTTGTCAACAACTTTGCTGGTTCTGTTTTGTTATTGTATCGATAGTTAATCATTTCATCTATCATATTCCTATATTATAACATTTTTCAACATAAATCTTCTTTGTAGGCCAATAAAGCCTGGCGAATTAAGTCCCACCAGGACACAGAGTAAACCCCGTAAGGGGCTTATTTTTGTTAAAACCACAAAATATGCATTTTCCCCAGGACTTTAACCACCTCTGTTAAAAAATACAAAATTCAAAGATATGAGACATTTGTCTCATATCTCGCAAAATCAAAAATTGGTTTTAACTGTTTTATGCTACAATTCTTTCAAGTGGAGAAGAAAGGCAAAGGTTTTTGATAAATGCTAAAAGTAGTTATTTACGATTGCGGCTATGGTGGAGAATTATTAGCAGATTGGCTAGAGGCAGAATTGCCCATCTTAGAAATTATAAGAGTAATTGATTGGCGAAGCGCTCATAAAATGCAATCCAACTCCAGGGATGCACGAAAAATTGCCGAAGCCGATTTGCGCCCATACGTTGGCCGAGTGGATCTCATCATTTTGGCTAATCACCTCCTTGCCATCACTAGCCTAAAATACTTCCGTCGTAAATATAAGTCGCAGCGTTTCATCGGCTTGAACCTTAAAAAGCCCACTTCTCCACCCAAGGATAATAGTATTATATTAACAACTAAAGCCGTCACCAAAACTATCAATTATCATAACTTTGTCTTCCATCTACGAAGAAGGACAAAAACCGTCGTCCTGGACACTTGGCCTGCCAAAATCGATGATGGCGAACTGACTATGCAGGAAATAAGAGGAGAACTTAGCCGTCTAGTTATGCATGGCAGTCACTCGCAAGAAGTTTTCCTCATCTGTTCACAATTCTGCGACATCGAAAAAGAGCTGGTTAATATCTTTGGTCGCAACCTTAAAATTCATGACGGCTTCAACGATATGTTAAGAGAAACCTGTAAGGTACTGCGTCTGCGTGGCAGCCTCAAGAAACTAAAATAAAGCACTTTGTAATCTCACGCCTCTCGGCGCTTGTTTTTATTATTCATACGTTGTGGTATAATAATAGTAAATAAACGGGAGTTAAAATGGACAATTTAGAAAAAATGCGGCACACTTTGAGCCACGTTCTCGCTGCGGCGGTGCAGGAACTTTATCCGGGTGTCAAATTCGGTATCGGCCCAGCTATCGATAATGGTTTTTATTATGATATTGATTTTGGCGATACTAAAATCTCGGACGCCGATTTGGCCAAAATTGAGAAAAAAATGCGCGGTATTATCGCGCGCAAACTCCCCATGACTAAACGTGTGTCATCTAAGTCAGAGGCGCTCGATTGGGCTCGCGACAACAAACAGGATTACAAAATAGAGCTCATCAAAGAACTCCCCGAAAAAGAAGAGATTTCCTTCTATGACATGGGCGAGCTTTTCACTGACTTATGTAAAGGCCCACATGTCGACAATCTTTCCAAAACTGGCCCGTTTAAGCTGATTCGTGTAGCGGGCGCCTACTGGCGCGGCGATGAAAAGCGCCCGATGCTCACTCGCATCTACGGCGTCGCTTTCGAAACCGAAGAAGAGCTAGCCGAATACCTCGCCCGCCAAGAAGAAGCCAAAAAGCGCGATCACCGCAAACTCGGCAAAGAGCTAGATTTGTTCTGTTTCTCCGACCTTGTTGGTGCTGGTTTGCCGCTCTTTACTCCACGCGGCACAGAGCTTCGCGAGATTATGGCCAACTACTCGCTTAGCTTACGTGGCAGGGAAGGTTTTAAGAAGGTCTGGACCCCTCATATCACCAAAACCGACCTCTACAAGACCTCTGGCCACTATGCTAAATTTGGCGACGAGTTGTTTATGGTGCACTCTCAAGTCAACGGCGACGATTTTGCTATGAAACCAATGAATTGCCCACATCACGCTCAGATTTTTGCTTCTCGTCCACGCACTTATCGTGAGATGCCAGTTCGCTACATGGAAGCTACCACTGATTATCGTGACGAAAAAACTGGCGAGCTTGGCGGCCTCTCTCGTGTTCGCTCGCTCACCCAAGATGACTCCCACGTCTTTTGTCGTAAAGACCAAATCAAAGACGAGGTCAAACGTCTCGTGGCTATTGTCAAAGAGCTTTACGAGACTGTCGGCATGCAGAAACTTCGCGCCAGATTGTCATATCGCTCTGACGAGGACAAATATCTTGGCGATAAAAAACTCTGGGCTATGGCCCAAGAGCAAATTAAGCAAGCTGCCATCGATAACGGCCTAGATTACTTCGAGCAAGAAGGTGAAGCTGCCTTCTACGGTCCTAAGATCGACTTCATGGCGGAAGATGCCATTGGTCGTGAGCATCAGTTAGCCACTATTCAGTTAGATTTTGTCCAACCAGAGCGTTTTGGATTGGAGTTTACCAACGAAAAAGGCGAAAAAGAACGCCCTGTCATGATTCATCACGCCACACTTGGCTCGATTGAACGCTTCCTGTCGGTCTTTATTGAGCATACTGGTGGATGGTTCCCGTTCTGGTGCGCACCAGAACAAGTTCGCATCGTCACCGTAAATGACAAGGTTAGTGACTATGTGACTAAAATTACTGGCATTCTCAATAACGTAGTGTTAGACAAGCCTCTGAAATACAATGAGCTGCGCTACACTGTCGACGATTCTGCCGACTCGCTTGGCAAGAAAATCAAACGCGCTACCGAAATGAAAATTCCTGCGGTATTCGTGGTTGGCCCGAAAGACGCTGAGGAAGGGATCGTTTCCATCCGCTTGCGTGATAAGGAAGAGAAAATCGCTCTCGCCGACCTCGCCAGATACTTAAAGAAACTAAAATAACTATGGATAGCATAGTCATCTTAGGCCCGACAGGCTCGGGCAAGACCGGCGTTTCTATAGAGGTTGCAAAAGCCATCAACGGCGAGATTATCTCGGCTGATTCGCGTGCAATTTACAAAGGCATGGATATTGGCACCGCCAAACCCACCAAAGAAGAAATGCAAGGCATTCCTCACTATGGCTTGGATCTAGTCGAACCAGGTGAACGGTTCACGGTAGCCGACTGGAAAGCATATGCTGAAGAAAAGATTAAAGACATCAAATCCCGTGGCAAGGTCCCGATTATTGTTGGCGGCACCGGGCTCTATATCGACGCACTTATTTATGACTATCATTTCAAAGGGCCTACCGGCCACAGAATTGGCGATATTGAACAAAAAAGTTGTTCAGACAGAACAGAGGTCAAGGACGGTTTTTTGCTCGTTGGTATTAAATGGCCGCATGAAGAATTACGTGCGCGATTAAAGCAACGCATCGACCAAATGTTTAACGATAATCTATATGACGAAACCAAAAAACTTGTTCAGAAATATAGTTGGGATACTCAGGCCATGAAAAGTGATATCTACGAATATGCATGGAAATATATCACTGGTGAGCTCGATTTAGATACGGCCAAAGAGCGCTGTTTTTATGAAGACTGGCACCTTGCCAAGCGTCAGCTCACCTGGTTTAAGCGCAATCCCGAAATCAATTGGATGGAACTTGAAAAAGTTTATCCATTTGTGCTAAAATGTATACAGAATGAGTAAAGAAAATAACACTCCTATCGAAAAATTATTTGGTTCGAAGACCAGAGCCAAGTTGCTCAAACTTTTTTTCGAAAACCCTGAAAAAAGTTTTTATGTTCGCGAAATGACTAGAGTCATTGATGAGCAAATCAATTCCGTCCGTAGGGAATTACTTAATCTCGAAAGTATCGGTATCATCAAAAACGAAACTTTCGACAATAAAGTTTATTACTCAGCCAATACTAAACATCCTTTTGCGCGCCCTCTTTCCGATATGTTCTCGAAAAAAATTAGCTCAGCACACGAAAAGGACATCGCTGAAACCACATGGGAAGAATACAGCCGTCCAGTCAAGCACTATCTAAAAGGTCTGGTTGTCACCAATCGTTTACCCGGCCAAGATGGTATCGACTTGCTCATTATTGGCAACGACAAAACCAAGAAACTTACCCGTTGGGCTGAGGTAATTGAAAAGAAGCAGGGCAAGCCCATCAACTATGTTATTATGTCGCCCGATGATTTCACTTATCGCAAATCCGTTAAGGATCGCTTCGTCGCCGAGGTACTTGAAATGGAAATCACCGAAATCATTGACCCAGATAAACTAATAAACGAATAGGAGGAATATGTTCGAAATCGAAAGCAAAAACCCAGACGAAATCACTATTATTACCAAAAATGCCACCATTAAGTTCGATATTGCAGACGCTTCCATTGACGCTGGGCTTGCGGTCGGCAAAATCACCGGCCCCGGTGAATTTGAAATCGGCGATGTCGGTATTCGTGGCATCGCCACCGAGAGCGGCAAAACTATTTACGATGTCACAATTGGCGGCATCCACACCGGTATTGTCGGTGGCATCGAGGAAAACCTCGACGACCTTACTGCTGACATTCTCTGCACATCTTCGGTTCGTGCAATTCGTGAGTTAGAGCCTAAGCTTATAGTGTCGATGGGTAATGTTGACGGCATGGTTGCCGAGCTTAAACTTACCGCCCGCACCGAGAAGAAACTCAAAGTCAAGAATTACGATAGTTTGCCAACAGCCAAAGAGGTGGTGGTGCTTAACTAAATGCTAGAAGTCGTCATAGTATTAATAATTATTGTCAGTTCTGTTATTTTGCATGAACTGGCGCACGGGGCTGTTGCTTATCTGTTGGGCGATCGCACTGCAAAAGACGCCGGACGCCTCACCCTCAATCCGCTTAAGCATATTGACCCCTACATGTCAATTCTTGTCCCGGTTGTGCTATATTTATTGAAGGCGCCAGTTTTTGGCGGTGCTAAGCCAGTCCCAGTTAACTATCGCAATCTCAAATGGCACGAGTGGGGAATGGCACTTGTCGCAGTAGCGGGGCCGCTGACTAATCTTCTAATCGCTTTTGTCGCATTTCTAATCGGACATTTTACGGGTTTGTTATATGGCGCCGGTGGCGCTACGCCAGAATTCATTTTTACTGAAACGGTGTTTATCAATCTTGGTTTCATGATTTTTAACAGTCTACCCATCCCGCCTCTGGATGGTTCGCGTTTGCTTTACGCCATCTCGCCAGATGCCGTTCGCACCGTTCTCAGCAACATCGAAAAATACGGTATCATCATTATTTACGCACTTATTTTGCTTTGCGGCGAAGTTTTTTCTCACCTTATGGTTGCCGGCATGGACGGTATTTTAAGCGCCTTCTATTGGATAGTTGGGGCTAGATAGTCTACAAAGACCACTCAAATTCTGGATGTTCACGGTCCACATAACCCAAAGCCACTTCACAGCCAAATATATCTTTCAAAAGACCAGCTAATTCCTTCGCGGCGGCATCCACCTCTTGGTTATTAATACCCTTAAACCCGTCAATCGGGAAGAACACGTAATTTGTGTCAGGGGTGATTTTTCCGTATTCACTCTGTCGCCACGCCCAACGTCGAGTGCGCACTTCATTGCCCACCGCATAGACAACTTCGCCCTCATCGGGCGTTTCTATCTCTGTTGAGCCCATTGGCACGAAAGTATCGTCAGGTTTGACGTAGCGCATCTCGATGTCTTCGTCACTTCGCGCAAGGTCATGCGTTCCCATCGGCAAAGTGTGTTTTAACGACACGGCATTATTCAAATCCACCAACGGATTAATGCTCGGCAATTTTTTGCCTTTTGCAATTCTGCCAAACAGCGCTTCCACCGAACATTGAAACTTATTGGGGTTAATTCCGAGCTTTCGAAACGCTTCGCGATAGGGAATAACCAATTCGTCCTCTTTAACTTTTTTGTCTAAGAACCGATTTTCGGCTAACGCCAGAGAGCCAACTAGCATTTGTGAGACTTCGGGGTATTTCTTAGTATTGTCTGCCCCCTTAGCCACCACTACGCCCACATATAAATTATCTAGTTTGTCGAAAATTCTTTTATCAATCTTAAACTTCATTTTTGCCTCTGTTATTTTAGACTATTATAGCACAATTGGACCAGGGTATGGTATAATAAAAGTAGCCCTGTTGGCAGCATGATTTTCCTGAATAATCATGTCATAGGGATTTCGTGGCTTACGGTCGTGGCCGTATCGCATAAGATTTTACCCACCTTGTAAATATTACGGGGAAAACAGGTCAGCGGGGCTTTTAAGAGGTGGGCATGAAACAAAGAATACGCGTAGTTGGTTTAATCAAAAATGAGGACGGGGTCTTAGTTTTTAAGCGCAATCGGGGACGCAGTGAGTCGCCGATTTTTTGGGAACTTCCCACTGGTAAGATCAAGTTTGGTGAACAACCCGAAGAAGCTATGGCTCGTTCTCTTGCTGAGTATACTGGTTTGAATGCTAATTCAATCAAATTGAAAGACGTTATCACTTTTCTTGCACCAGAAGGTTCTAGCCAGCTTAGCAACCTATACATTATTTACGAATTAGGCATCAAGCACGGCGACAAGCCTACGCCACGAGACCGCTATACTACCTACAAATACATCAAAGATTTTTCAAATTCTGGTACTAGGCTAAATGAAACTTCTATTTCTGTGCTTGAAATTGAGGAGGGCAAGGTTACCTCTGATCGAGTTTCGCCACGTGACACAGCGAACTCTATCGTAATCAACGTGGATGGTGCTTCGCGCGGTAATCCTGGCCCATCGGGCATCGGTTATTGTATTCATGATGCAAATGGTAGTATCGTGGAACGCGGTGGAGAGTTCATTGGTTTTGCCACTGCACGCCTAGCGGAATATTGCGCCATGAGAAGGGGCATCGAACGCGCCATTGAATTGGGCTATCAGTCGGTGCGCTTCGTGTCCGATAGCCTAATGGTAGTTAATCAGTTAAACGGCATCTTTAATGTAAAGAATCAAGACATCGCCCCCATTTATAAAGATATCGAGAGAAAATTAGAACAGTTCGAAGCAGTTTCCTTCACTCATGTGCCACGTTCTCAAAACATGATTGCGGATTCCGAAGCTAATGCTGCCATTGATAAAATTCTCAAGAAATGATATAATGACATCGAGCCCAAAAGGCAATCGCTTTATATAAGAGGAAAGTCCGGGCAACACAGAGCAGGGTAGTCGCTAACGGCGACCGTCCGTAAGGATAGGGAAAGTACCACAGAGACAATACTGCCCCT
>CAYSSH010000027.1:0-7518 GCA_964433705.1 uncultured Candidatus Saccharibacteria bacterium
CTGGGCAGCTCGCTGTGGATGTCTATGAAACCGCCGATAAATTAGTAGTAAAAGCGCGCACCGCGGGGATATCGAAATCAGACCTCGATGTGAGCATCTCGGACAATATTTTGACTATCTCTGGGGTTTTGTCAGGGGGTGAGGATGAACAAACGACGAGATGGCATATTCAGGAATGCTATTGGGGTGAATTTTCGCGGACAATTGCGCTTCCGGTACAAGTGCGAGAAGATGAAAATAGTGTGAAGGCTGAACTGAAGGATGGTGTTCTGACGATTACTTTCGACAAGGTAAAAGCCGAAGCGGCGAAGAGAATCGCGATTCAGTAGGTGAGGTTTTCTAGGTTATTAAAACAAGATCAGGTTGGACTGGTCTTGTTTTTTTTTGATTGTCAAAAATCTCCCCGAAGGGAGATTTTAGGTTGATCGATAAAATTAATTATTTACCGAAGAGGTTTGCTACGACGAAGTTAACAATAGCAGCGGCAAGACCACAGATGATAAGACCGATGACGCCGTAAAGAATGGTATCCTTAGCCTTCTTGACCTTACCAGCGTCGCCGGCAGAAGTCATATAGTTAATACCGCCGATGATAATAACAATGACAGCGACGATAGCGAGGACGCCAACGACTGCGTTGATGATGCTTGTGACGTTGGCTTGAAGAGTATCTCCTCCTGCAACTCCAGTAGGTTTATTGATAGTTGAAGAAGAAGAATTTGCTTCTGCTAAAATAGTTAATGGATTTGTCATTTTAAAAATATCCTTTTAAGTTATCTTATGATTATTGTATAACAGTTTTTAAAAAAATGCAATACTTTTAAAGAGTATTTAAGAAACATCTTTTAGGAGATTCAGGACAACGAAGTTGACGATAGCAGCGGCGAGGGCACAGATGATGAGTCCGATGATAGCATAGAGTAGAGTATCTTTGGCTTTTTTGATTTTGGCAGAGTCGCCAGCGGCGGTCATGTAGCGTACGCCCGCAATGATAATAACGATGACGGCGACAATGCTGATGACGCCAAGAATGCTGTTGAAAATGCTCAGGATGGAATTGTTGATGTCGTAATTCGTAGGAGAACAGCCAGAGTTTTTCTTAATATCTTCTGCGACACATTGACAATTGCAAATGCTTTGGGCGCAAGCGGTAGGGTTTGGTTCGGAACAGGCCGCGAAAACTGGGGATGAAAAACCAAGAAGGGCGAGTACAGAGAATATCGAAACGAGAGTGAGGTTTTTTAGGCTAGTTTTCATAAGCAATCTCCTTTGTAATAATATTATTTGGTAAAGAAGCGGTGCTCGCGTCGTTTGCGACGGAGATGAAGAATTCTTTAATGGAAAGCGCCAGGGCAACTATGATAAGGCCGATAATAGCGTAAATGATGGTTGACTTGGCTTTTTGGAGCTTGGCGGAGTCGCCAGCCGAGGTCAGGTAGCCGATACCGCCCATAACGACGTAGGCGAAGGCGACGACGCCGGAAGTACCGATAAACCAGTTGAGGGTGTTAGAGATAAAGGCGGTTTCGCTGACGCAGGTACCGGCGGTAGCGCAGTCGGAGGCGAAGGAACCGTTGTTGCCGAGGAAGGCGATGCGGATAGAATTAAGGATGACGTTAGAGAGAAGAACAATCGCAAGGCCAATAAAGGCGTGAGTTAAGGTTTTCTTGGCGTTGGCAACTTTGCCGACGTCGCCGCCGCTGAAGATATATAAATAGCCGCCATAAATGACGAAGCCGAGAACGAGGTAAGTAGCAAGGACGGTGATGTCGGTAAAGATGTTGGAGGCGATGATGAAGATGTTGGAGGTTAAGATGTCTTGGGAAGTGACTTGGTTGTTAATGCCACAATCCCATGAGGTCATACCGAAGAAAGAGCGGCAGCTTCCTAGAGGGTCTGCGTTTGGATTAGCGGCAAAAGTGGCGGGGCTAGAGATGGTAGAAGTGGTCGCAAAGACTGAAATAATAATTGCGACAAAGACGAAAAGTTTTTTGAGAATAGTTTTCATTGTAAATCCATAATTATTTATTTAATAGTAGCACAAAATAAAAGTTTTTACAAGATTAGTCTTGACAAAACTGCTTATGCGTGCTATAATTAATGTACGCCTTAAAAAGGGAGGCGGGTTTTACTGTTACCTATTAATATAATGGTTATGATGGCAAAAAGATTTTCAAAAATTAAGGTGGTAAGTGCTATTTTTGGGTGTCTTTTTGGTATGATGAATATATTTGGGGGACCGAATGTGGCGTCGGTGTATGCAGAACCACAGGGAGGGAGTGCGCAGAGTAGTGAAGTACAGAGTACTGAGGATGCGAGCGCACAAGACACTGGGGTGGAGCAGACCTTACGGGCGGCAGAAGCGGCAAGAGGAGAAAGCGTAGAGTCAGAGGGGTCTTGTCAGGATAGTTTGGGGGCGCTTGGATGGATTGTGTGCCCGGCGACTGGGAAATTCTCGGAGGCGGTGGATTGGCTTTATGATAAGATTGAAGAAGTTTTGGTAATTAATCCGGTGAAAATGGAAGATGGGGCGCCGATTTATGAGATTTGGAAGTACATGAGGGGGATAACGAATGTACTTTTTATTGTATTCTTGTTAGTGATGGTTTATTCGCAGATTACGGGGCTAGGGATTACGAATTATGGGTTAAAGAAGACGTTGCCGAAATTGATTGTGGGGGCGGTTTTGGTGAATTTGTCGTTTATTGTATGTTCTTTGGCGGTGGATGCGTCGAATATTATTGGGACTAGCCTAAGAGGGTTGTTTGAGTCGATTGAAGCGTCAACTTTGGCAACAACTGAAGTGAGTGGGGCGGCGCATTTGTCACTTGAGGAGATGTATTCAGCGCTGGCTGGGGGTACTGGGGTGGCAATTGGGTCTGGGGTGGTGGCGTTTGAAACAGGTGCGATTTGGATGTTGATTCCGACGGCGCTAGGGGCGTTGGTGTCGGTGGTGGTTGGGTTGATTACAATTGCGTTAAGGCAGGCAGTGGTGGCGATTTTGATTATGATTGCGCCGCTTGCGATTATGGCTTATATTTTGCCAAATACAGATAAATGGTTTAAACAATGGAAAGATTTGTTGTTTAGAATGTTGGTATTTTATCCGATGTTTTCGCTACTGTTTGGGGCGGCATCTTTGGCGGGTTGGGCGATCATTGTGAGCGCGCAAAGCGGATTCTTTGTGCTGGTGGGGCTTGCGGTACAGATTTTCCCGTTGATTTTCTCGTGGAGTTTGATGAAAATGTCGGGGACATTCCTTGCGAATGTCAACTCGAAGTTGTCACAGATTGCGGCAAGTCCGTTGGCGACAAATCGGGCGTGGGCGGATTCAAGAAGGCAGTTGACACAACAAAAGGGCTTAGCAGCGAGAAACGTATATACGCCGTCTTTGAGATTGGCGCAGTTTTTGAATGATCGAAAGGTGATGCGTGAAGAAGAAACGAAGGAATTTGCGGAAACTGTGAAAGCGCGAGGACAAGCGTATGCGGTAAATAGGAATTATGATAAGAATGGATTACCAACGCGCGAAGGTGAGACGGCATATGAGGCGCAGGCGCGAAGAGCAAGATATCAGCGGGCGATTTTAAGGCATCAGAATAATTTGAATAAGGGGCTGGGAGATCTTGCAGTGGTTAAGGCACGTGCAACGGCGGCGCAGAAGAGGCGGATTGCGGACCTTGATGATGAAACGGTTGAGTCGTTTGATAATTTGAAGATTGAGCAAGCGAGAACAGAGAAAATTGATTACGATAATGCAACTTCGTTCCATAAGCGGATGGAGGATGCGATTAATGCACATATGGATGATAAATATTGGAATAAGAGTGAACTTGATAAGAGGACTGGTAAGAATAAGTTGGTCTATAAGCGGCACTTTGCGTCGCAAACTGAGGATGATTATATTAATGCGTTAAAGCGATATAATACGGCGGCTGAGATTATGGAAGGTAATGTACAAGATACGCAGTATGCGGCGGCGTTTGCGGCGCATGCGTATGATACACAAGCGAAAATCTATCAGACGAAGATGCAGAAGTATTTTGAATTGACGCCACCAACGAGAGATGTGGAATATCGGTTGGGCGAATTAACGAAACATGAGGATGCGCTGAAGAATATTGATGCGATTGTTGCGGGGATGAGGGTTTTGAACCAACGTGGTGATACGGATTTGGTGCGTGAACAATTGCAAAATGTGCTTGACCATGGAGTTGAGCTAGGGACGCACGCATCGCAGGCGCTTGCTGGGTTCTTGATGTTTGACGTATCGGATAGTGATCCGTTCTTGAAGAGATTCGGCAAGTACATTAATCTTGAAACGGCGAATGTCTATAATCAGAATAAGCGTAAAGAGATGAAGGTGACGATGGATGAATATGTGACTGGGTCACATATAGAGCCGGATGGGGAGATAATGTATGCAAAGAGACCGATGAGGGTATTGCTTGAGGGTACGTCGCTTGATAAGATTGAGCGGACAGCGATGAAAGATCTTGATGATATTTTGAAATATACTTATTCAAAAGGCGGAACGCTGGATGTGGAGAAGTATCTAACAAAGCGGAATGAGATCGAAACGGCGATTGGCCCACAGTTTATTTCGGCGAGTTTGAAATATTTATCTGGTAGTGAACAGCTGAAAAGCGCGGTGTCGTTCTTGACCGGTTATAATTTAGAGCAAAGAAAAGATGAAGCTGGGAAGGTGTTGGTTGATGATAATGGTGACCCGATTTATGATATAGTGCCGAGATGGGGGAAGGATGGCGATTTGGCGGCAAATCCTGAGTACGCGAGAAAATACTTTAGGAAGAAAACAGAACAATACTTTAAGGATCAGACACCAACGCAACTCTTTGGGTTTAGAACGGATTATCGTGAGCCGGTGATTGAACATTTGCTGTCGTCGTTGTTTGAGGAGCACCCGGAAATTGAAGAGGAATATCAGAAGGAAATTGCGGAAATTCAGACGAGATATGGTGATGAACCGGATGCAAAGAAAGCAGAGGAGAAGCGCAAGAATGATGTAACGAAATTAAAACGCAAGTTGACTGGTGATAGGCTGAGGACAATTCTTGATCAGAGCGGTAAGTTGGAGCAGATTTATCGCACAAGACGGTCTGGTGCGGCAAATAACGCAAAGGACTGGTTCCGAGATTGGTTGTTACTTAACGACGAAGATGAGATTTTGAGATATTTGGATCAGAAGCAACAAGAAAGATATTATGAAAAAACTGGGAAAAAACCGCCGGAGGTAGTGGAGACGGCAGAAGGCGATAGTGGGAGTGGATTATTATCGCTTTACAAGCAGAGCGATAGGGTAGCACTTAATAAGGAACTTGGCAAGATTTATGATATGGAAATGGACGACGATACATTCTATCAGTTGACACATGATAAATTGGAAGAGAAACTGGGGAAGAATAGATTGATTACGAAGAGATACGAAGAGTTTAAGGCAGAAGTGCTACATGCGGATAAGAATGCATACATGACAAAACTCGAAGAGTTGATTGGGAATCCGGATAACTATGATGCCTAAAAAAATCGTGAGCTAATAACTCACGATTTTTTAGTAATGATTATGGTTTAATGAGAAGTATGATATAATAGGAATATGGCGCAGTATAAGGTGCCTCAGGATGTTGAGGCGGAAGATAAATTAATCGGGCCGTTTAGTTTTCGGCAGTTTGTTTATCTTTTGATTGCTGCGGGTTTGATTGCGCTTGCGGTGGGACTTTTTCAGATTTTTCCAATTTTAGCAATTTTGCCATTGCCGCCGGTGCTTTTATTTTTAGCCTTAGCGTTGCCTTTGAAAAAAGATCAGCCGATGGAGACGTACCTCGCTGCAATTGTGTCGTATTATATTAAGCCGCGAACAAGAAAATGGGTGCCAGGGCAAAAAGAGTCTACAATTTTAATTACGGCGCCGAAAATTGTGGAAGAAGTGAGGACGAGGGATATCTCGGAAGAGGAGGCGACACATAGATTGTCTTTTCTGGCGGATATTGTAGATACGCAGGGATATGCGATTCGAGGTGGGGGAAATAATATGCGGGATGATTTGGCGGCGGAGGCAAATGCGATTAGTGATATGTTCGATAACTACCAGGCGCGGAATTTAAGCCGAGCGATAAATGAAGAGAGAGCGGAACGGCATGCGGAGGCGGTGCGTGAGATGCGACAAGCAATTGATCGGAGCGAAACATTTATGGGGGTAAATTTACAAGGAACTAGCAATCCTCCTGTGTCATCGGCGCCGGTAAGTCCGGTGGGTCAGGTGAATAATAATATGGTGGAACTTGCGAATAATGCTGATTTTTCGGTCGCTACAATTGCAAAGGAAGCTAATCGTATAAATAGAAAGGAAGACGACGAAGTGTATATTTCGCTTCATTAAGGAATGATATGCAACCACAACAAATATTACCACAACAACCACAACAAATTCAACAACCGACGCAGCCAACGCAGATGCAACAAATGCAGGCGATGCAGGATGCGCGGCAGGCGGGGATGATGCAAAATCCACAAGCGCAGGCAATGGGGGCGGCAGCAATGAATGCAGCGGCAATTTCGCCCGTTTCGCCAAATAAGGAAGTACCAACATCCACACAGGCGTCGCTTTTGATTTCGGAAATGCGTGATAATGTGGTAATCATGAAGGACGGATCTTTTAGGGCGGTAGTGGCATGTAAATCAATTAACTTTGATTTAATGTCAGATATGGAACGAGAAGGGGTTGAGTATTCGTACCAAAACTTTTTGAATTCATTAAGATTTACGACACAAATTTTGGTAAGGAGTCAGAGGGTTGATATTGGACCATATATTGAACGATTGGTGGAAATTCGGAGAAACAATGACAACATGTTGCTTGGGGTTTTAATGGATGATTATATTAATTTCATTGATATTTTGTCGCGAGAAGCAAATATTATGGATAAATCATTCTTTATCGTAATTCCATATTATTCATCGGCGGATGCGGAAAAAATGTTAGATCAGACAAAAAACTTTTTCAAATCATTTTCTAAAGCAAAGGCGCCGGAAGTGACGAGGATTGATAGGGCAACTTATGATAAAGCATTATCAGAGCTAAACAACCGAGTAGATTCGGTGATGAGTGGTCTGTTTCAAATTGGCATTCAGTCGGTAAGGTTGAATACGCGTGAACTAGCGCAACTCTTTTATAATTTCAATAATCCCGATACGGCGGTAAGAGAGCCTTTGGTTGATTTTGCAAAGGTTGCTGGGATGTATGTTAAGAAAGGAGAAAAGAAAAATGGCTAGGAAGAAAAAACAATTGACGCCGGCGCAGGTGGCGGCGCAAGCGGAAGCGATGGAAATGGCGCGAATCCAGCAGGCGTTTGAGCAAGGAACGAATACGTTGCGTGATTTGATTTCGCCATCGGCGATTGAGATTCATTCGGATTATTTTAGGTTGGGGACGAAATATGGGCGAACGCTTTATGTGTATGGTTATCCGCGATCGCTTTATACTGGTTGGATTTCGCC
>CAYSSH010000028.1:0-6496 GCA_964433705.1 uncultured Candidatus Saccharibacteria bacterium
CGAGGGGAACATCGGTAGAACGAGAAGTAACAAGTAAATTCAAACGGCCGTCGATAAGATTCCACTGAGAATTCCAGACGCAAGAAGGCAAGGCGGCGGTCGGGAGCCATTCATTTTGCCAGAGCGACATAATCATACGGCGGTTGCCAGGGTTTTTCTTTAAGGTTTCGATCAAATTATTGATCAAGTCGTAGCGCTTAACGATCCAGCCATAGGCAGTACCTATAGTGTGAGCGAAGTCGGTTTTTGGCTCTTCAGGATGAGAAGTAGCGAAAAGTTGGTTGATGTTTCGTCCCATATAAGTACCATCTTCGGCGATTTCCCATTCATTCCAGATTTTGATGTTGCGATCTTTGAGCCAACGAACATCGTTGGAGGCTTGTTGGTAAATCCAGAGCATTTCGAGAGTGGAAGTTTTAAAAGCTACTTTTTTTGAGGTTAGAATTGGGAATTCGTCTTCGAGGTTGAATTGTAGGACTTGATGGGGTAAACGAATAGTTTGAACAGCGTCACGACCCTGGGCGTAATGGTCAGGAATGGCAGAGGCGACGGTGCCGCCGCGTTCGTCAACTTTCTTATAGTTCGTAATTTTTTCGCCATGTGCGAGAATGCGCCGACATAGGTCAATATATTGGTCATCGAATTTGCTCATTTTGCCTCCGTTTTTATCATTATAACACAGTTTTTAGCTAAAAGTGAATTTTTTGACAAAATTTGCATAAAGTGCTTATGTAAGTATTGACAAATTGACAAAAGTGTGCTATAATGGGGTTATATACTTGATTGGGAGTATAAAATGAGTAAACTGAAGGTCATAATTGCTATATTTATTTCCAGTTTTATTGGGATTATTTCGAATCCTGAAATGATGGCGGCATCTGATCATGTGTCAGTTAATTCTTTGAATGCCGACCGTGCGGTTGAAACAGTAGTTATTGAACCGGATGTGTCGGAAGAATCTTATGTGGTGGAAACTGGCCAAACGACGGACGAAATAGCCGATGAAACTTTCGATGAGCCGGCCCCTGAAGAGGTTTACAACGAAGTTTATACTCCGGAAAATTATATTCAGATTGCTGGTCGGACGGTGGAACTTGGTTTTACGGATTCGTTAAGAGAAAACGCGGGCGATGCGGTCTATGGTTGGATTTACGGTAATGGTAATTTTATTTACGCACATAATTATTACTATGTATTTGGAGTGCTTGATAATGCCTATGATGAAGGTTGGGCTGTTGGACTACAGTTCGGTGTAACGATAAATGGCGCGACAAGATATTATACGGTAAACGATGCCGCGGTTTATACTTTCAATCAGGCTTCGGCGCGGATGAATGGGATTGTGAATGGGGGTGGCCATGCGCTTGCGATTATGACTTGTTATGGGGATAACTCGCGGTTAGTTTTATATGCTGACTAAAAATTAGCCGGATATTGCATCTGGCTAATTTTTTTAGTATAATGGGAATATAAAAGAACGGAGGTGATATGTGCACAGGAGTGCGATTTAGCGATAGTAAGGGTAATATGTTTTTTGGGCGAAATTTGGACTGGAGCGAGGGGTATGGTCAAAGAGTAGTTTTGACGCCGAGGAAATTTGTTTATAATAGTGCATTCTTAGGGGAAATGAAGCCGAAAGCGGGGGCGATTATTGGGATGGCGATTGTGGTAAGAAGTACGCCGCTTTATTTTGATTGCGTAAACGAGAAAGGTCTGGCGGTAGCAGGTTTAAATTTTCCGGGCTATGCGGCATATGAAAAAGAAGCAGTCCAGGAAAAAGTGAATGTGGCGGCGTATGAATTTCCGCTATTTGTGGCGATGAATTTTGCGACGGTGGATGAAGCGGAAAAAGCCTTGAAAAAGGTGGCGATTGTGGCAAAACCGATTAACGATAAATTTCTAGTCAGCCAGTTGCACTTTTTGATTGGCGACGGGAAGCGCTCGATTGTGGTAGAATATACAGAAAACGGGATGGAAATATACGAGAATAAGGTTGATGTTTTGACTAACCAGCCAGGATATGCTTGGCATAAGGAAAACCTGAGAAATTATCTAAATCTGTTCCCACAAACGCCGAAGACGATTGCGTGGAATGGGGCGAGGATGAAAGCGTTCGGTAGCGGGTCGCTGATGCGGGGACTGCCAGGGGATTACTATTCAACTTCGCGGTTTGTGAGAGCGGCTTATTTAAATACACATTATCCTACGAAGGAATCCGAAATGGAGAATGTGTCGAGATTATTCCACACGCTGGCTGGGGTGGCAATGATTGACGGAGCGGCAGAAATGGCGGATGGAAAGAGCGAAATAACGGTTTATACGGGGGGCTATTCGGCGGCTTCAAAAACCTATTATTATAATACTTATGAAAATCCGGCGATTGTGGCGGTAAAAATGAAAGATTTTAAGCTGGACTCTCAAGAGATACAACAGAGGTAGAAAGAGCGTCTTGACAAAAAAGCACAAGTGTGATATAATGAAAGGATAGGGCGATTTCTTGAAAAAACTGTTGAAAACGATAATCTTACTTGGAATTCTGGCAGGGCTAGGGTTCTGGGGTTTTGTGGCAGTAAGAGATCGCCAAATTAACATTAATCATTGGTTCGTGGGCGGCTATACTCGTGGGGTGGATGTATCATCCTATCAAGAGGAGGTTGATTTTGGGGTTCTGAGAGAACAAGGAATTGAATTTGCGTATATTAAGGCGACAGAGGGCGATAGTCATAAGGATAAGAGTTTTGATTTAAAATGGGAAAAGGCGGCGCTTGCGGGAATTCCGGCTGGCGCTTATCACTATTTTTCTTACGGAGTAAGTGGCGCGGAACAGGCGAAGAACTTTATTGCTGCGATGGGAGATTCGTTAGAGGGGCGGCTGTTGCCAGCGGTAGATATGGAGCTTTCGGTTGAGGAGGTTTATGATCCGCCGGAAATAGATGAGGTGGTTAAGGGGTTGAAGGCGTTTCTTGCGGTGGTGGAAGAAAAATATGGGGTGAAGCCGTTGATTTATGCGCAAAAGGATTATTATGACAAGTATTTGGCGGCGGATTTTGCGGATTATCCGAGATGGGTGAGGAATGTCTTTTATCCTGCGCTGGTTGATTTTGGGGAGGATTGGGCAGTTTGGCAGTATGATGATAGAGGTGAGTTAAAGGGATATGATGGGGAAAAATATATTGATCTTAATGTGGTGAATAGAAAAATAGGGCTTGAGGGGCTGAAGGTTTCGCAAAAAGACGAAAAATAGACTGGACGGACGACGCTATGGGTGCTATAATGGGAATATAATTTAAAAAGAAAGGAGATGGGGTGTTAGCTCATTTGGTAGAGCGCTTCCATGGCATGGAAGAGGCGACGAGTTCGAATCTCGTACACTCCACCATTTTGTTGTGAAGACTATTCTTACGGGCATTCGAGCAAATTCGGTACTAACTTTAGGGAATTATCTTGGGGCATTACTGCCAATGGTGCGACTTGCGAACGAGTATTCGGGGGAGTATCAGGTTAATATCTTTGTGCCGGATCTACATTCGATTATTTCCGAGGTGGATGGGAATTTGAGTGAGAATACTTTAAGGACTTTGAAATATTACCTTGCGGCGGGGTTGAAGGTGAATGAAAATGTGCATATCTACCGCCAATCGCGAGTTCCGGCGCATGCGGAGCTTTGTTGGATGTTAAATTGCATTGCGACGATGGGGGAAATGGGGCGGATGACGCAGTATAAGGAGAAATCTGAGGGGAAGGCATCCTGCAATGTGGGGATTTTTGATTATCCGGTTTTAATGGCGGCAGATATATTGTTGTATGATGCATCTTATGTACCGCTAGGTGAGGATCAATTCCAGCATATTGAACTTACGAGGAATTTGGCTGAACGCTTCAATAATCGGTTTGGCGAGATTTTTACGGTACCAGTGGCGACGTCGGAGCAAGTAAAATTTATGGGGATGGAAAAGGCGTTGAGGATTCGTGATTTAATGAATCCGGAAAAGAAGATGAGTAAGTCAACCGAGGCGGAGAATTCGAAAATAATGCTAAATGATGAACCGAAAAAGACGGCGAAGAAAATTATGTCGGCGACGACGGATTCGGTGGGTAAGATTCAGTTTGATATGATGAACCAGCCGGGGATTTCGAATTTGTTGGTGATTGAGTCGGCGGTAACGGACACACCACTACAAGACGTAATTGCAACATGGGCTGGGCAGACACAGTATGGAGATTTGAAGAAGAAAGTAGCGGCGAGTGTGATGGAGATGTTGGAGGTTTTTCAGGCTAATCTGGCTGGAATTTCTGACGAGGATGTTCAGAAATTGCTGGAATCTGGGGAAAAGTATGCGAATGAGGTGGCAAATCGCAAACTTTACGAGGTTCAAAAAGCATTCAATTTGAGATAGTTTATATTAAATCGGCGACAAGGTGGAGTTTGATATGGCCGTTTTTAGTAAGACTATCATAGAGAGTAAGAAATTTTGGAAGTTTGTCTAGAAAAACTTTTTTTTCGGTGAGAAAATACGATTTATAAAGCATTTCGATAGCGGTTTTGACGATTTCGGTGGCGTAGGCACGAACGCCGTCTTTTTTCTTAGTAATTTCTTCGGCGAGAGTGGGAAGGTCGGCGGGCTTTGCGGTTATCAGTTTTTTGGCGAGAGTTTTGGTTTTGTCGTCGGCGAGAATGGTTTTGAAATCGACAGGGGTTTTTAAGATGTAGAGCGCAGCGCGGGAAAGAATGGTTGGCAGGAGCGAGGACGGCGAGTCGGTGATCAGAACAAAATGGATTTTGTCGCCTGGTTCTTCAAGAGTTTTTAAAATGGCATTAGCAGCTTCTTCGCCGAGAGCTTCGGCAGGACGAATGATGATAAATTGGTCAGTGGTCTGTTTCATAGCGAGTTTCGCGATAAGATTGCGGACTTGTTCGATAGTGATGGTGGTTTTTTCTTCGGGTTTTAAGATAATAGCGCGCTGAATTGTAAAGTTGGTTTGGCTTGGTAAAACAAAAATCGAAGTACCGGTTTTTTTAGCGATGTTTTCGATTTCATCTGGAGAATTAAAGAACATCAGAAGTGCCTTTGGTTAATTCTTGGTTTAGTTTACGGAAATCAGTAAAGGCCTCTGGGACTGGCGCTTCGAAAGTCTTACGGACGCCGCCAGGGAGAGTAATTTCGAGAGCCTTAGCGTGAAGATAAAGCCGTTCGGCGGGTTCGCCACCATAAACTACATCTCCAACGATGGGATGACCGAGATAATTCATGTGGACGCGGAGCTGATGAGTGCGACCGGTAGTCGGTTTTAGCTCAACTAGGGAATGCTTACCGTCGGTTTTTAGGACGCGATAAAATGTTTCGGCGGGTTTACCGTTCGGATCGACTAAGAAAGTGGTGGGGCGTTTTTTGTTGCGTAGTAGAGGTAAATCGATGCGTGCGGCGTTTAATTTCATAGTACCAGGAACGATGGCGTAGTAGGTTTTATGGGTTTTGCGATCCTGAAATTGGCGGCGGAGCATGGATCTAGTTTCTTCGTTTTTGGCAAGAATAATAACGCCGGAGGTGTCGCGGTCTAGGCGGTGGACAATTAGACCGAAGTTCGCGAGCGTAGCTTCGGGGCAATATTCGCCTTTAAATTCGCTTAAAAGCCCGGTAGGTTTATCAACGACGAGGACATTTTCGTCTTCGTAGATAGTTTTAGGAGTTAAATCGGAGTTCTTTAATTCTTCCGGGACGGTGAGTTCGATATAAACGCCATCTTCGAACTTAGTATTAGGTTTGGTGACTAATTTACCATCTACCTTAACAAAGCCGTTTTTAATGAATTTTTGCAGGGTAGAGCGATTATAACTTTTATAAATTTCCGTTAAAATTTGATCGAGGCGCTTTTTGTTGGGCGCTTCCGGCGCGGCGTCGAGAACAACGTCGCCGTTAATGACGCGCGACATCTCAGGTTTGCTGAATTTTTTGCCGGTTCTGATCATATATATTATTATAGCATATTTTGGCGGTGGCGGCTAGCGTACGAGGCAACGAACACTAGGTGCGTATTACTGCTGGTATTTCTTGTGCATTTTTCGTCGATGGACGTGGATGCTACGGGGCTACGACGCCGAGAACAGACACCGCATCGAGAAACCGTAGATGCTATAGTCGTAGTACGTCGCAATCGTACCCGGAGCACCCGCGAGGAAGCTGTACATATAGTAGCCATTGTCCCGCGTAGAAGACCACCAGTAGCCGTCCGAACCCTGACTCTCCGCGTACCCTTCGCGGAAGCGGCCAGAGAGGGGCAAGGACAACCTAGCCTGTATAGAAGCGGGGTCAGAAGCGGTGTCGTTGTTTATAAGCGAGTGTAGGGCGTTCCATTCGCCAGTTGAACCTCCGGTAGGCATACGCCAACCAGCGGGGCAGATATCTTCAGAAGCATTCACGCCATCTGGAGATGCGTTATAAGCGTAGCAATATGAACCAGCTGAGGCGGCGCAGTAATTATATAGTACACCATACAT
>CAYSSH010000029.1:0-6072 GCA_964433705.1 uncultured Candidatus Saccharibacteria bacterium
ATAAGGAAGAAAAAGCTTTTGTCTTTAGGCATCATAGCTGTCATTAGTGGATTGGCTGTGATACCTGTAATATCAAACATAAATCAACCATTTGATTCTATGGCGGAGGGGTCTGGTACGTTGGATCCAATTGAAGATTCAACTAACGAAGACTGTTTGCCGAGCTGTGGTTCTGGTGGGACTGTAACCAGCGATCCAAATGCTAATGAGCTCATGGGCGATGGAGGCTCTGGCTCTGGTTCTAGCTCTGAAAGCGGATCTGGTAGCGGCTCATCTAGCTCAACGAATGGTACCATTACATATATTCTTACCTATGACGCTAATGGTGGTACTTTGCCAAGTGATTTAGCTGCCAGCGGTGGGGATGCAGTAGAGAATAGTGTAGGGCAGGCAGTGTTTACGGTCTCTTCAAGCCGTCCTACTAGAGATAACTATACTTTTCTAGGCTGGGGAGATTCTGCTGACGCTCTTGTTCCAGGTCATTACGGTGGCGACACAATTACTTTGTATTATAATGCTCCTGTTCGTACTTTGTATGCCGTATGGAGATCGAATGATGATTCTGGTAGCGGGACGGGTTCGAATACAGGAGGTTCCAGCTCGACAGGGGGTTCTAGTACTTCAGGTGGTTCGAGTTCGACTGGTGGTTCTAGCACCTCGGGCGGGTCTAGTTCGACGGGCAGTTCTGATGAAACTAGTTCTGAAGGTGAAACTGGCTCAACGGATACCACAAACGACGGATATGAGTCCAAGGAAGAAAAGTATACGATTGACAGCACTTTTCAATACCTAGAGGATGATGAATTGTTTGTGGTGACATTCTCTGGAGATGCTAATGAAATTGAGGCGATCTATGTTGATGGTGAAGCTGTGCCAGAAGATAAATATGAGGTATTGTCTGAATCTAGCGTAGGAATCAATGTAGCTTATCTCACTGCGTATGGTAAAGGCCAGCATGAATTCGTGATTGAATGGGAGGACGGCGTCGCAAAGACTACTCTGTTAATCAATAGTGATGGGACTATTGATGGCGCCGAAGATGATGCTTTGGCGGTGCCAAATACTAGTAGCTTAACGCCGGATACAGGTTCTAATACTAATGAGGATAATGGCAGTGTTATGGTGCTTGCTGGTGTTGTTCCTGCAATTATATTGATAGCGTTATTGGCGGTCATGAATAAACAAAAGACGCATAGGAAGTTTGACTAGATACGATGTGGTAATAATGAAAATAATCTCCCTCTTAAAGGGAGATTATTCCGCATATAATATATAGTAAATAAGACACGCTATATATAGCGTGTCTTATTGTGGCAATACACTAGATATAGTGTATTAGCGAACTTCTACGCGGACGCGTGGTAATGATTTACCGGAGAAGTGAGTCTTCTTGGTCTTGACAAAGGTTACTACGCCGTCTTTGGCAGCATGAATGGTGAAATTGCGGGACATATAAGTGCCAGGACCAGCAATTTTGGTGGCGCCAGTTTGACGAACGAGAACTTCGCCGTTTTTGACTTTTTGGCCACCAAAGCGCTTGACGCCGAGGCGCTGGCCAGCATTGTTATGGACGTTTTTGGCGGTACCGCCAGCTTTTACGTGTGACATTTATTTCTTCCTTAAAATTAATATATCTCTTGCGACGATTTGCTTTTCACGACAATAAATAAGCCCCTCGCGCGTTTTATTATTAACATTATAACCCAAATCTTCTAAAAATGCAAGTATTTCGAGTCGTTCGTAGACTCCGTTTGGCCTTAGCCAGGCGGGGACTGCTATTACTACTGGAGTATCTTTCTTAATTTGCGGTGCTAGATTTTTCAAAAAACCTAAAACTATTGTACTGCATTCTTGTTTTTCGGTTTTTAGTTTGATTTCGGTAGGGATTTGAGACATTGGTTTACCTAAATAGCCTTCGCAGGCGACAGCATCGATGGGCTGCTCCCATTGAAAAGAAGTTGCATCGCCTTGTAGAACATCAAAAACGTATGTTTCGGGAGCTTCGCAATGTGATAAATCAGCGATTTTATCACATTGCTTCGCCCCTTCGGCGGCAAAATCAGAGATTTTGCCTTTACGTCCCTCAACATTAGCGTTTTTGATGTTCTTTAACCATTTCAGGTTTCGCTCTGAGTAGGTAACCATGCGCTCGTTAAGGTCGGTACCGTAGGCATGGTAGCCCATGAGTAAAGCTTCTTGTAATACGACACCGGTTCCGCAGAAGGGATCTAAGATTCGTGCGCCTTCTGGTAAAAGTCCGCAAAGGTTGATGAGGATTTGGGCCAGTTTGGGTGGTAGCATGCCTATTCGAGCATCGCGGGCGGGGCGGGCTTGGTCGCGTTTGGCGTAGGCGTCAATATCTTGTATACCGATTACCTTGTACCAGTCGTTATTTACTTTGATTAACTCGACTTTGCGCGCGTTTTTGCCGGAGAGACCATTGTGTAGGGACGTGGCCGTGGAAAGCACTGCGGTTTTGTTCTCGACTACACGTACACTGCGACTGTGTCGGGTGAGGATTTTCTTGAATTTGAGGGCGGACTGGCGTGCAGTTCTGGAAGAAGCCTGATTGGAATAATCGGAAACGCCGAGAGTGATTTTGCCGTCTGGCAATTTCGATAAGTAGGCTAAAGGCTCCGATGCGAGTTTTTGGGCGAGCTTAAGGCTGCCGCCGAGCCGGTCGATGTTGGGCGGTTCGGGACTGTCAAAAACCGCTAGGTGATTTTTGATTTGTCGTACATTAGAAAACAGCGCCTCGAGTTCGGCGATAGAGATTTCGCTTTGTCGGCCTAAAACAGCAAGATAATTCATAAGTATGATTATACCATATCTGTGGTATAATTTGGTTATGACTAAGAAAAAGTCAGCGAAGAAACGAGCGTTTATTTCTTTTCGGACGGTATTGACGATTTTGACAGTGATTTTGGTGGGATGGGTGATTTACCAAAATTGGCCGGATATTTTGGATACACTAGATAATATACAGGATGCGAATATCTTTGTACTGATGCTACTAATACCAGAACAGTTGTTTATGTATTTTGCGTGTGGGCAGATTTTCTTTTCGTACTTGAAACATCGAAGTAATGTAAAAAAGTTTTCGGACAAGGATGTATTGAGAATCTCGACAGAGCTGAATTTTGTAAATCATGCGGTGCCAGCAGGTGGCATTGGTGGGTTGGCGTTTTTGACTTATCGATTGTCGCCTTTTGGGGTGACGGCGGGGCAGGCGAGTTTTTTGTATGTGTTTCGTTATGCGGTGACTACGGTGGTGAATTACATTCAGGCGTTAGTTGCGATTTTGATACTTTTGGCGCTTAAAATGGTTCCGCAAGAGGCAATGTGGATTATTCCGATTTCACTTTTGATGAATATGGCGCTGTTTTTCTTTTTGTGGTTTGTGATTTTTGTGGCGAGTAGTGAAAAACGAATTGACCGGGTGTCTCGTTTCTTGACAACGGTGGCGAATGGCGCGGTGCGAGCGGTGACATTTGGGCATAATAAGCGGGTTTTGGAGTATGAGACGACGAGTCGCTATTTTGCGGATATTCATGAGAGCGTAAAGTTGGCAAAAGAGCATAAAAAATACTTGAAGGCGCCAGCGGTGTGGGGATTTGTGTATAGTTTTTGTGAGATTGGAACGTATTGGATTGTGGCGATTTCACTGGGGCGACCGGAACTTCTGCCATTTATTATGGTTGGCGAGGCGATTGGATCGGTGTTTGACGGAATTGTGCCGTATGGATTGTATGAGCTTGGGATGGCGGGGGTGATGATTGCGCTGGGTGTGGACTTTCCAACGGCGACGATTATTACGGTGATGACGAGGGTGATTACGCTACTATTTACGATTATTTCGGGGTCGTGGCCATATTATAAAGCGATACAGGGGAAAGATGGAAAGTAATTTTACTCCAACAGAATTCATTGCAATATTAAATCAGACGTTGGAATATGCGTATTCGTCGGTGTTGGTGACGGGTGAGGTAGCGAGTTTTAAGGTTAATCAAGGAAAGTGGGTATTTTTTGATTTGAAAGATGAAGAATCATCGATTTCTTGTTTTATGCCGGTGTGGAATTTACGAGTACCGCTTGAGGATGGAATGAAAATTGTGGTGCGGGGGACGCCAAAGATGACCAAGTGGGGGAAGTTTTCATTTACGGTGACGGCGGTGAAGCCGGTGGGAGAAGGGTCACTTAAAAAAGCCTACGAAATGTTGAAGAAAAAGTTGACAGCAGAGGGGTTGTTTGATCCGGCGAAGAAACGGCGTTTGCCGGAAGATTTGACTAAGCTTGGGGTAATTTCATCAACGCAGGCGGCGGGATACGCGGATTTTATTAAGATTATTAATGCTAGGTGGGGCGGTATGAGAGTGCAGGTGGCGCATACGCAAGTGCAGGGGATGGACGCGCCGGACCAAATTATACGGGCGTTGAGACATTTTAATGAACGGGGTGAAGTGCAGGTGATTGCGATTTTGCGCGGGGGTGGAAGTGCGGACGATTTGTCTTGTTTTAATGATGAGCAATTGGTGCGTGAGATTGCGGCGAGTCGGATTCCGGTGATTACGGGAATTGGGCACGAGGTGGACGAATCTTTGAGCGACCTTGCGGCGGACGTGCGGGCTTCGACGCCATCGAATGCGGCAGAAATGCTGACGATGGATCGAAAGGAAGAGCTGATGAAAGTGTCGCGCACGATGAATCGAGTGCATCAGACGCTTTTGCAGTCGATTGAGCGGGCGCGAATTGAAAATACAGACAAAATTGGGCGAGTGTCGCGAGGGCTGATGACGAAATTTATTGAACCGATGCTGATGGCGAATCATGACAAGATGAATAAATGTTGGCAGAAAGTTCAGAATGAATGTGAGAAATTACAGAGTGCCTTGACGCAAAAAATGAAACTACTCGAAGCGTTAAACCCGGAGAAAGTTTTGGCGCAGGGTTATGCGATATTGGCGGGTAAAATTTCACCGGGCATGCTCATAAAAATTACAACATCTGCTAATGAAATTGAGGCAGAAGTAAAAAATGTAAAGGAAAGGATGAAGAATGAGTGAAAAATTAAGTTTGAACCAGAAGATTGAGAAGCTGGACGGGGAAGTAGAGTGGTTTTATTCGGATGATTTTAAGTTGGAAGAGGCGGTGGATAAATATAAGGCTGCGACGAAATTGGCGAAAGAAATCGAGAAGGATTTGGCTGAGTTAAAAAACGAAATTGAAGTGCTTGCGGAAGATTTTAGTAAATAGAGCCTATATTTTGGTTATGTTAAGAGATATACTTGCATTTTTAGCAAAAGTGTGATATAATTAGGGTATAAGGAGTTTTATTATGTATAACCAAATAGAGGCGGAGAAAAAGGAACGCCGAAAAATCATAGCTGTGGCTACAATTGCGGTTGCGATTATTTTGATTTTGATTGCGGCGATTGTGGTGGTGGCGACTAAGAAAACGTCACGCAATAATTCTAATACCAATAACGCTGAGACGGCAGTACAGGTCGATGACAATGGTGATGAGGCTAAGGATGAGGAAGAAAAGTCAGAAGGCGAAAAAGCGGAAACTTTATCGACAGAATCGAACAAGGAGAAGGATTCGGCAAAGACTGAGAGCGCTTCGAATAGTTCCAACGCTTCGAACAGTTCAAATAACGGCACCTCGAATGCGGCACCAGCGGCGAGTTCGTCGATGCCAACGACTGGTCCGGAAGATTTCTTGCCAGTGGCTTTGATGGCTGGGATGTTGGTGGCGTATCTCACATCGCGCAAAATCGCCAAAGAAGAAGCCTAATTAACAAAAAGCGAGACGCGGCCACAAGGTCTCGCTTTTTTGATTTGGCTGTGGTATAATTGGGATACGCCCGGATGGTGGAATTGGTAGACACGTATGCCTTAGGAGCATATGCCTTATGGTGTGCAGGTTCAAATCCTGTTCCGGGCACCAAAACTGCAAAATCCTGAAATTTTTCGCCCGCGGGGCGATTTTTTATCGCCGAGCGGAGCTCGGAATATAAGCGAAAATGGGCTCGCGGTGCGGGGGTCGCGAGCCCATTTTCGCCTGCCCCTTGC
>CAYSSH010000030.1:0-5654 GCA_964433705.1 uncultured Candidatus Saccharibacteria bacterium
CACAAAGCAAATGTATTTCATCTATAAACAAAAGTACCGTATCATCCGCTACTGCCTCATCAATAATCCCCTTAATCCGCTCTTCAAATTCCCCACGAAACTTCGTCCCCGCCACTACCGACGATAAATCAACTTGATAAATATGCTTTCCGATCAACCCTCCGGGTACTTCATTTTTCGAAATCCGCGTCGCAAGTCCTTCCACAATCGCTGTTTTCCCAACTCCCGCTTCACCAATCAACACCGGATTCGATTTCGTTCGCCGACTCAGTACCGTCACCACTCGCTCAATCTCATTCTCGCGCCCAATCACCGTATCGAGCCTTCCCGCTCGTGCTTCTTCCGTTAAGTCCTTACCATACTTCTTCAAAAACTTCAGCGCCGACCCCTTCACATATTTCGCTTTTTCAGCTTTTAATTGTTCATCTTTTGTTTGTTCATCCACCAGCGCCTCAATCTCGTCCAACAATTTCTCCGTATCAATATCTAAGCCTCCGAGAATTAAAGCCGCTCGCGAATTTGGTTGACTAAGTAGCGCATATAATATATGCTCCGTCCCAATCACATTCAGCCCCTCTTCTTTCACAAAGTTCTGCGCCATCCTCAGCGTCAAAATCACCGATTCCGATAGCGACATCATCGCCATATCGCCCCCAATCACCTCTACCGCAACCTTATTTAGCGATTTTTCCACTTCTTCTATCGAAGTTCCCGCCTCGCGCAACATCTTCGCCGCCGTCGAAGTATCCATGGAAAGAAGCCCCATCAAAAGATGCTCCGTCCCCATATAACCATTATTATATCTTTTACTATAAAAATCTGCTTTTTGAAGCGCAAATCTTGCGTTTTCTGACAGATGATTCATAATTTCACTAAATTCTTCCTGCATATCTCTATTGTAGCAAATTAGCACTCGAACGTCAAGAGTGCTAATTAACCTTTTTACCCCTGTTAGCCACAATTCACCCCTATTCTTAAGAATCCACAAATTTTCACTATTTTGCCATTTTGTGCTATAATCTAAAAAACAACTCTAAGCGAGGACTATTTATGAATGCGAATATCAAAAAAGCGATTATCCCAGTAGCAGGTTGGGGTACCCGCCGCCTCCCTATTACTAAGGTTATCGAGAAATCTATGCTTCCCGTCGGCAATCGCCCGTTGGTGGACTATTCCGTTCAAGAACTGATAAAAGCTGGAATTAAAGATATTTATATGGTCGTATCAAACGTCGAACCTTGCCAAGTTCGTGCTTTTTATCAAGATAACCTTGCGCTAAACCGTTATCTCGTCGATCGTGGTAAAGAAGATAAACTAGAAAAAGCCAAAACCCTTCCTGATGACGTTCGGATTCATTATGTCGCGCAAGATCCTTCCGCAAAATACGGCACTGCTGTGCCGATTGCGATGGCGGTAGAAGAATTCCAGATTAACGAACCCGTCCTAGTTTTTATGGGTGATGATTTCATTTGGAATCCAGGCGGCGAATCTGCCGCTGAAGCCTTAATTAAAGCCTCAAACGGCGAATCTTCTGCCATTCTTGGCGTCGAAATTCCGCAAGAAGAAGTCGAAAAATACGGCGTCCTTTCCGTTAAGAATGGTAATCTAACTGGAGTCGTCGAAAAACCAACCCCCGCCGCTGCTCCGTCAAATTTAATTAACGTTTCAAAATATGTTATGACTCCTGATTTACTTCAAAAAATCGTCGAATATGTTAACAGCCATGATTTCGGCCCGCTCGGTCAAGAATATATGGTTACCGACCCCATCGACGAGTTTATCAAAAATGGCGGCATCATCAAAGTTGCCACCACTTCTGGCGAATATCTCGACGGCGGTTCCGTCGAAGGCTGGCTCCACGCCAACCAAATCGTCTGCGGCTAATTTTATGCCTATTTCATTCTTCCCTCGCCACCCTCGCCCACTTATCCGCAAGTTCGTTCATCGCTTCCCCACTATGACCCTTCACCCACACTACTCTAACCGGCACTTTCCTATACGCAAGAAACACTTTCCTTACCAAATCTACATTTTTAAGCGGTCCGCCCGCCCGCTTAAAATCATGTATTTTCCACGTTAAACCCCAATCATTTATCACTTTTACCCAATATTCCGAATCTGTATATATTACACCGCCTTTCGTCCCACAATAATTAATTGCCGCTAGTATCGCCTCACCTTCCATTCGAATAATACTCACCCCACTTTCCCTCCCCATCGCCACAATCTTATACTTTACTCCATTTTCACAAATCACTCCGCGTCCTCTTCTTTTCACTTTCACCAAAACTGCATATCCCCCATTTTTTCCGTCAAAGCTTCCATCAGTCCACAATTCAAACGCCATATTTTATATTATAATTATGTTAGTGAAAGATGGCAAGATTGCTAGATGCAACTACAAACACTAGCACACGCACCTTTTCAAACCGAGTTCAAGGAAATGCACTCTACTATTTATCCCACAAAAAATAGCCGAGTCCCTTAGTATATTGATTACCCGCTCCACACGATATACTTGATTCAATTAATCAATGGTTATGCGAAGAATAAAGACTTTTCCTCAAGAGAGAGCCGTTACGGTTGCGCAGGTTTTTCGCGTCCGTATTTCTGTGCGTCCCACGCCGTAGCCGTTCCTGGAGTTGACTTTTGTTCACCGCTAGGTGACCTGCCGTTACTCGGCCGA
Organism: uncultured Candidatus Saccharibacteria bacterium; assembly: GCA_964433705.1. Taxonomy (GTDB): domain Bacteria; phylum Patescibacteriota; class Saccharimonadia; order Saccharimonadales; family Saccharimonadaceae; genus Nanosyncoccus. The sequence goes on from CAYSSH010000030.1 coordinate 2,687, forward strand.
TTGATTAGTCCCCATTAAGCGGGAGTTGTCCTTGCCCCTCTCTGGCAACTTCAACAATGGGTCGGCGAACAATCAGGGTTCGAACGGCAACTGGTGGTCTTCTACGCGGAACAATGGCAACAATATGTACAACTTCAACGCGAATGCTACGAATACGAATGCGACGAACAACAACAATCGCAACAACGGTAACTCGATGCGGTGTCTATTCTCGGCTTCGTAGCCCCGTAGTATCCGCGTCTTTCCCGCGCCTTTTGGCGCGGTGTGTTCCCGGAGGGGCCCCAGCACTCGGCAAAAGGAAACATTTTTCACTACAAAACGCACCTTATTACGAAAAGCGACATATTCGCTTAAGAGAGGGGACCTCGTTATCTAGTCAACTTTTTATTCGAAAAAATCCCAGCTAACTTCTTTGAAAACCTTTTTCACTAGACCATCCGCATTATAATTATTCAAAAGCCCAAGATACGACTGTACTGATTCAGGGCCGCGAATCCCCGCCACCGTCTCTCGTGCCGACAACGCAAAGTTCTTCTCAATTCGTTTATTCGGTACAATTCTTCCATGTTTTACCACCATCCCCAAAAACGGCACCCCCTGCCAAGACGGAATCACCCGCGTCTTCTTCCGGTTTAAATTCATTCCTAGCACATTTAACTTGTTCTCAATCACTTCCACATCTCGCATCGCCTGTGGTAATTCTTCCTTTGAAACCACAATATAAAAATCATCCACATATCTCCCATACCTTTTATAACCCAAATCTCTCGCAATAAACCAATCCAAATTATTCAAATAAATATTCGAGAAAAACTGCGATGTTAAATTCCCAATCACCATTCCAATCCCTATCAACTGACAAAACAAACTCTTATCGTGCGGCAAGTTCCGCCAATCTTCAATCGAACCCTGTAATTTCACTCCATCTACCGGATCATCAAAAATAATTTCTTTACAAACGTGTTTTAACATAAAATAACGTTTGTTATAATTTCCCGCAAACTGCTTGTCTAGTCCTTCACTTACTTTTTTCCACAATATTTTCCGATTAATGTGCATAAAATATCCCTTAATGTCCATTTTGACCACAAACACTTCCTTTTTATAATTCTCCGAAGCCGATCGTATATGATGGTCTAACATTTTAATTCCATAAGCAGTTCCTTTCCCCACTCTACAGCTACACGAACCAGAATGAAACCGCCTTTCCCACCATTCAATAATCGAATTTACCACAAAATGATGTACTACTCTATCAACATACGGCGCCGCAAAAATCTCTCGTTGGACAGGATCAAAAATAATATGCGCCGTCCCTCGGCTCGGCTTATATTGATAATTCCAAATTGCGTCCGTTAGTCTAGACAAATTTTCGTATAAGTTCACCTCAAACCGATGCGTGTCGCAAGTCCGCCGTTTCCCGCCTTTGCGCGCTTGAAGTTCAGCAATAAAAAGTTCCGCATAAAGCATTCGCTTCGGGTCCGCCGATAGCCATTCTAAAGTTTCTTTATCACTCGCCCCCTTCATCAGCTCGAACATATCGTCCATCATTTTTGATTAAAACCCTTCTTCGCTTTTTCCTTTAGTGAGTTAATTACTTCCCCGACTGAAGCCGCCGAATCTGGGCGCCACACTCCAACTTCCGACAAGTGCGAAACTCCCGACATTAATACATTACAAGCACAGAGCACCTTCCTAGCCGCTTCCTCATTCGTCAAAATCCCATCTGCATAGTCAAAATATCCTGCCGAAATATCCATCACCGCTTCCGACATCTTCTGCCCAGTCGTCCAAAAATAATGCTTTGGCAAACTATTCAGTTTAGGCAACATCTGCCTTATTACCATCAAAATCTTTTGATAGGCATCAACATCCATCGCTTTTGGACGCAATACATTATGCATCCGCTCGCGTCTTTCTTCTTCAATTCGGTAAAGTCCCCCGATATCCTCGTCCGAAATCGGTTTCGGTAACGTAAAAATGTAAATCCCATCGAGCGTTATCTCAACCGTAGCATGTTCAAGCACCTCAACCTTCTTGACAAACTCGTCAATTTTTTGAAACCCAATCGTATATTTTTGTTTGCGAAAATTATCCCGATCAGGATAGACCTTATTATTCCAACCAATTCTCGGACAAATCCGATACGCCGTATAAAGCGCCGAAATTCCAATCATCTTGTACCAATTCCCTTGACCTTTGATTGATGGAAACGCAATCAACTGGTTTCTCACTTGCATTTGTTCTTCATACGCGACAGCCATCGTCTTAAGCCGACGATATTCTTTCGTTAGCTCCGCATTCTCTTTCGGGTTTAAAATCTCGCCCGCGTTCACGCGGGCGACTATTTTTTCGATTTCTTCATCAGAAAAAACCTTCTTCACAGCCTTGCTGTTCGGCACTTTCGAAGCTACCATCTTCATGATTTCCGAAGGCTCCTCTTTGGGTTTATTGCCATTGCTTTTTTGCTTGTTGTAGTTGTTTCGAGTTGACATGGTTATACTGCAATCCTTTTCCTGCGCTTCGCGCAGGGTTCCAGTTCTGGGGCCCCTCCGGGAACACACCGCGCCAAAAGGCGCGGGAAAGACGCGGATACTACGGGGCTACGAAGCCGAGAATAGACACCGCATCGAGCTACCGTAGCCGCGATCGCCGAAGTTCGTCGCATTCGTATACGTAGCATACGCGTTGAAGTAGTACATACCGCTGCCATTGTACCGCGTAGAAGACCACCAGAAGCCGCCCGAACCCTGACCGTACGCCGACCCATTGCCGAAGTTGCCAGAGAGGGGCAAGGACAACCTAGCCTGGATAGAAGCGGAGTCAGAAGCGGTGTTGTTGTTAATAGTACTCTTAAGGACGCCCCATTCACCAGTACTGGTACCAGTAGGCATGCGCCAGCCGGCGGGGCAAATGTCCTGATTAGCGTTACCAGAGCCATCACCATCAGTAGTAGTGCTGCTAGACA
>CAYSSH010000031.1:0-5577 GCA_964433705.1 uncultured Candidatus Saccharibacteria bacterium
GCTCGCGCTTCTCGTAAGTCTTTTGCCGGAGCATCTAGGAGCTTTTGCGACGGAGTATAAGAATGAACAGTCGTCATCATCGCTTTTTCCACTCCGAAATTGTCTTCCAAAACTTTCATTATCGGCGCAATGCAATTTGTCGTACAGGAAGCATTAGAAACAATCTGGTCGGTTTCAGCGATTTCTTCGTCGTTTACGCCTAAAACAATTGTTTTGATGTCGTCGCCTTTGCCTGGCGCAGAAATAATTACTCGTTTTGCCCCCGCCTTGAGATGTTTTTTCGCATCTTCGGCGTTCCTAAAAAGTCCAGTCGATTCTATAACCGTATCAACTTCCAAATCTTCCCATGGTAGAGCCGCTGGGTCCTTTTCGGCATAAACCGGTATGACGGTATCATCAACAATGATTGAATTGTCAGTCGCGGATACTTTACTGTCAAACATTCCGTAGGAGGAGTCATATTTTAGAAGATGTGCCAATGTTTTTGCGTCTGCGATATCGTTAATTGCTACAACCTTGACTTCGTCGATGTCGCACAGAATTTTAAAAACATTCCGCCCGATTCTCCCAAAACCATTGATCGCAACTTTTATCATTATACCTCCTAATTCTTCTTATACTTATTATATCACATTTATTATTATATTTATCAAAAAATGGAAACGGAATCTACTAACCGTAGTTATCTCCAAAGGAAAAAAAACTCTCTATAATCAAAAAAAGAAGACCAGGACATGAGCCTGTCTTCTTTTTTATACTGGCTTTCTTTGTTGGACTTTCCTTCTCTGAAAGAAAGTCCACCATTTTATCTCGCAAAATGCGCAAATGCGCGGTTTGCTTCAGCCATACGGTGACAATCTTCCTTCTTTTTGAAGGCAGCACCGGTTTCGTTATAAGCATCAACAATTTCTGCTTCAAGTCGCTTCGCATACGGCATACCGCTACGAGCGCGAGCGGATTGTACTAGCCAAGTAAATGCAAAATGCAACTGGCGATGTCCAGAAATCGGGAACGGAATTTGGTAATTCGCCCCACCGACTCGGCGCGATTTTACTTCGAAATCAGGCGATACGTTAGCGATGGCTTTTTCGAGCACCTCTACTGGATTCTCTGAATCCAATTTTTTCGCAGCGCCTTCAATCGCAGTGTAAACTGCTCGCTCGGCAACTTGCTTTTTTCCATCAAGCATAGATTTATTAATCAATCTTTGCACTAAAATAGATTGATATTTGCGATCTGGATTAACTTTTCTCTCCAAAGATTTAGTAGTTTTTCGTGGCATGATTACTTACCCTCCTTCTTAGCACCGTACTTAGAACGGCCTTGTTTGCGACCCTGTACACCTTGAAGATCCAAAGTTCCGCGCACAATGTGGTAACGCACACCAGGAAGATCTGGTACACGACCTCCACGCACCAAAACCACCGCGTGCTCCTGAAGATTGTGTCCTTCACCACCAATGTAAGCCCAAACTTCCTGACCATTAGTCAAGCGCACACGCGCTACTTTCCGCATCGCGGAGTTCGGTTTCTTTGGGGTTTTTGTAGTAACTTTAATACAAACGCCACGCTTTAAAGGCGCCGCTTTCTCATAGCGCTTAGTTTTCAGGGTATTAATAATAGAACCCAGCGCTGGTGATTTTGACTTCTTTGCAGCCTTTTTCCGAGGCTTGCGAATCAATTGATTGATTGTTGGCATTCAACTTCCTCTTTAATTAAAACTTATTTTGCCCCGTTTACAGATACAGCAATAGCAAACGAGATGAAACTCTTACCCTATTATACCACAAATTTCTCTAAAATGCTAGATTTTATTTAAATTTGTTAACAGAGATGAAAATTTGCATTTTTCCAAAATAAGCATAGATACTATTGACATTTTAGCATGAGTGTGATATAATTAGAAGTAATAAGGGGGTGCACATTACCAACTAATGGTTAATGGGACCGAAAAAATCATGAAAAATATAGGGGGTATCATCATGAAAAACAGGAATCAAAACCTCGGTGAGATCGTCGAAACCAACAGGACCAAGATAAAAGCCGTGATTTGTTGCGTGCTGCTTCTCCTGGTTATCTTTGGCTTCGTTAAGACCAAAGAGCAACCGCCCGTCGATGACACAGATAACATTATATTCATCGAAAGGGCTCCTGTGGAGGAGGAATCAGTGTACGGCGGCCTCAAAGTCGATCGCAACGACACTGACGGACCCGGACCGAATACCGACAACGGCCCGGGAAGGGCGTATAGCGTCGCTGAAAAACGCGAGAGCGGCTCCTGGCTGCCGCCGGAAGACTTCCTGACTATGGAAGACAAAGAATTTCGCCAGGCGGTCATCGAAGCGGCTGGGCTTGAGCCCGATAGCCCCGACCTTGACGAGCAGCTAGCGAAGCTCTATAGGGCGACCAGCTCGAGCCAGTTTCCTAATGAAAAGACGTACCGTCTTTTCATAGACCGAATAATAATCATCAATCAGTCCCAGAATCATTAGCCAAAACCCGCTCTTCGGAGCGGGCTTTTTGTGCAAGATATAGCACTAGCTTTTATTTGCTTTTACCAAGAAATCTAGAGTTTTTTCAATTACCATGCGGTTTCTAATATCAATTTTTACATTCGGATCTTTGAGCGATTTTAATGCTTCTGGCGATTTCTTATAAACTTCGCGTAGCTCCGCAATTTTCGCTTCCACTTCCTCGTCTGATACTGACAATTTCTCATTAATCGCTAAATTCTGTAAAACCAGCGACCCTTTCACTCGCTGCTCGGCGACTTCGCGCGCCTTTTTGTCCCATGATTCACTAGTTTCGCCGGCTCGCTCAATGTAAGAATCAAAATCCATTCCCATCGAGGCGGCATTTCTCGTCACATCATCTCGGATGATGCGCACCTGGTCCTCAATCAAAATCTCCGGCGCTACTACCTTTGATTTCTTAGTCAATGCTTCCACTAGATCATTCTTAAACTTTTCCAGATTCTGATGCTCGGTCTGTGCTGTCAAATTTTTCTTAATATCTTCTTTTAACGCCTTCAAATTCTCAAACGGCCCAACTTTTTTCGCCAGTTCATCATTAATTTCTGGTTTAATTACTTCGTTAATTTGTTTCAGCAGGACTTCAAAAACCGTTTTTGCGCCAGCCAAATCTTTCACGCCATAATCTTTCGGAAAAGTGAGTTTAAGCTCAAACGAATCTCCCGGTTCGTGACCTACAATTCCGTCCTCAAACCCAGGAATAAACGCTCCAGAGCCTAGAGTCAGTTTGTAATCCTTCGCTGAACCACCCTGAAACGCCACACCATCTTTCTTTCCGACGAAATCAATTACTACTTCATCGGTCAACTTCGCCGCGCGTTTTGTTACTTTCTTTTCCGCATAAGACGACGCTAAATTATCAAGCACGCCGTCAATCTCTTTTTCAGAAATTTTTACATTCGCAAGTTTTACCCCCAAATTCTTATAATCGCCCAGTTTAATTTCTGGCAAAATATCCGCCGTTGCAGTGTATTCCAACATTTCCCCTGGCACATATTTCGTTACATTCGCCGCCGGCGCCGACAAAAGTTGTTTCTCGTTTTGCAAAAATGCCTCAATAATCGTCGCACGCACCGCCGCATCTACTGCTTCGGCATTTAAATCATTTTCTGGAATAAACTTTTTTGCGATGTCAATCGGCACTTTTCCTTTACGAAAGCCCTCCACTTTTATTTCCTTCGCAAGTTTCTTGAGCGCCTTCTCGCTTGCCGGCTTTAAGTCTTTCTCGTCCAGAGTAATAGTAATCTCAACTTTCGTATCGGACAATTTCTTAACTTTTGTTTTCATAAAAAACTCCTATATTTACCCTATTATATCATAAAAATTCATTTATAACGTAACTTTTGCCGCTTCGTTCCTGAAATGACGCAAAGTATAACGTGCATCAGCGCCTAATTTTACCGCTGGATTCATAATTCCATACAAATCAAATGTGTTTTTAATTGCGTTATAAAGTTCAATTTCTTCTGGGCCGAGTCCACCGTTTGTCACCATCGCCTTCACTCGTCCTTCTGGTGAGCCACCAGTCAATGAGCCGCCTTGCCGTTCAATCACATACGCCCCAGCTCGCAAAAATGCTGTCGCTTTTTTGTTGAAATCACCATCGGACACGTCGAATTTTGGTCGTAGATGATAATTTTTTGTCGCGAATGAGCCGTAAACCGCTAAATCTAACCCTAGTCCTTTTCCAACCACCTCCAAATCGTTAATAAAACTAGACATATTATGCGGCGGCACATAAAAATCCGTCACAATAGCCGGTCGTTCGCTACTTTTTGTATGATTTAGAAAACTAATTAGGGAATTTTGAAATTCATCCAGCACCGTCAGAGTTTCTGGCGACTCAATAATAAGTTGTGAGCTTTTTGGTAATGAATCTTTGAGCTTCATCAATTTTTTTAAGCATCTTCGGCGATTTTTATTATACTCCGCAAAAACCACAAACCCAGTTTTCATTTTTCGCGTAATCTGTCCTAGCCTTTTTCCGGTTTCTTCGGCGGAACGAATGATGTTGATATCATAAATGTTCAAACTAAGCGGATTTAATTTTTCTGCTATTTCCAAAAACTTTTCTGCCTCATGATAGTCTTCAAAAGTTGCCACCACGCGCCTCGCTGGTCGCTCCAGCGGCACGGCCTTTAAGATTACCTCCGTAATTACGCCAAGCGTACCTTGCGCACCAAAGAAAATTGGCATAACATCGAGTGATTTTTTCTGGCAAATATCCCGCACAAACGGGTAGCCAGCTAAATCTTGTTTTTTGGCTTCATTTAGTTTCTCGGCTTTTTCCTCACTATTTAACACTCGCCGATAAATCGCCCCCTCCAAAGTCTTTTCGCCCGCCAGTTTGTCTGCTACCCGTTTTCGTATTTTTTCAGTCTGAAAAATATCACCGTTTGGCAAAATTACCTCAATCTTATCCACATAATCCATAATTCCGCCATATTTTCCTGAATATGGGTCTTTCGGGCAATTTGAAATCAACCCACCAATCGTTTCCATTTCGTGCCCACCAATCGGTACCGTCAAGCCATTCACCGAGAGCGCGGTGTTTAGTTCCTTTAGTGTGATTCCGGCTTGAACCCGCACTAAGCGCTCGCGTTTATCAGATTCAAGTAGCCGGTTCAATTTCTCGGTAGATAGAATTAGACCGTTTCCGAGGTCTGCTCCCGTTTCATCCAACCCAGACCCCCGTACCGTAACAGGGATTTTTATTCCTTTCGCCGCTAGTTGATAACAAAAACGCATCAGTCGTCTTACATCATCAGTAGATTCCGGCAAAGCCACCATCCGAGGCTTGATTTTTAGTACTGAACGGTCGGTGGAATATGCATCTAGCACGTCTTCTGAATCAAAAACATTCCCGATTATTAACTGATTTAAATACCTCGCAATTTTGCCCATCCTACTTATGATTATATCACAAGTTTTAACATTTTACTTGTAATTCTTAATTAAATTTGCTCAGATGGGTATTTTCTTCGTGTGAAGCGCGTCTAATGGACGAGCGAACACGAAAAAATGCCCAGATGGGCAAATTTAATAAG
>CAYSSH010000032.1:0-5374 GCA_964433705.1 uncultured Candidatus Saccharibacteria bacterium
GTGAAAAAGAAGCCAAGATGGAGGACGTGTTTGCTTTTGCAAACACGCTAACGTTATACGAAGGTGAGCCTAACCCCTAGCACATTAAAAAACCAGCTTTTGAAAGCTGGTTTTTTCAAGCATTATTATTTAATTTCTAAAATTTTCACCTTTTTTCCGTTAAAATCTACAGTATCACCGGCTTTATGTCCAGAAATTGCTTTGCCAATCGGCGACTCATTAGAAATTTTCCCTTCCAACGGGTTTGCCTCAGTTGGGCCGACGAGCGTATATTCTACTTTTTTCCCGCCCATCTCAAGCATAACCGTTGCGCCGAGCGCTACATTTGTTTTATTGCCCCCGCGGATGATTTTTGCGTTCTTTAAAATCTCTTGAATCTCCAAAATCCGACTTTCCGCCATCTTTTGTTCATTCCGCGCCGACGAATACTCCTCGTTTTCACTGAGATCGCCAAACGCCCGCGCCGTCGCGATTCGTTCTGCAATTGCCGGCCGCTCTGCAATTAAATCCGCCAGCTCTGCTTCAAGTTCTTTTTTTCCATTTGCAGTAAGATTTACACTTTTCTTAATCATTTTAGATGCTCCACTTAATCATTTCTATAATATACAGGAATAAGCCGAGTTTGTCAAGCGTTTTTCTTTTCTTAAAACTTCGCAAATTCTGCCAATTTAACCATCCTTCTCTCGCCGGTTTTCCGCTCTGTTATCTCAACCGCACCCTCGCCCAAAGTTTTATCTGAAATCACCACACGATACGGGATCCCCATCAATTCACTATCAGCGAACTTTTCACCCGGCCTTATCTCTCGGTCGTCAAACAGCACTTCTTCTTCGCGACCCCGGTACCATTCCGCCGCCTTCTTCATCCCTTCTTCGCCAATTCCAATGAGATAATAGCGATAAGGCGCGATCGTTTCTGGCCATACTAAACCTTTTTCGTCCGCAAATTTTTCCGCAATTACCCCCATTACGCGCGACACGCCAATTCCGTAACAGCCCATATACACCGTTTTTAGCTGATTGTCTTCGGTTTTGAACTGCAAACCAAGCGGCTCGGAATATTTGAATTTGAGTTTAAAGATGTTTCCCACTTCCGCCGCCGTATCTGCCGTCAGCTCCTCGCGCTTCACTCCTAAATCACTTAACACCTCATCATTTAATACCTCATCGTTTAGTACGACCGACTTATCTCCGTTGTAATAAACCGTATCTTCGCCAACCGGCAACAAGGTCTGGTATTCGTGTGAGTACTTCGCAAAAATCCCCCCGCTCGCAAAGCATTCATAGGTATCATTAAGCCCCAACCTTTCATAAATTCGCGCATAAGCCTTTTCCACCTCGGCATAATATCGATTCAAATCTTCTTCCGTCGTATGGAACGAATACATATCTTTCATAATAAACTCGCGACCCCGCAGAATCCCTGACTTCGCGCGTTTTTCGTTGCGGAATTTGGTCTGAATTTGATAAACTGCGAGCGGCAAATCCTTATAACTCGAAATGTATGTTTTTAAAAGGTTCGTAATCGGCTCTTCGTGTGTCGGGGCAAGCCCTACTATTCCGCCACCTGTTACTTCCGTCTTGAACCAAATATCAACTTGCTGGTCTGAAAACCGCCCAGTTTTCTCCCAGAGTTCCGGGTTTTGTAGCGATGAGAGTAAGACCTCTTGTCCACCAATTTTATCTAGTTCTTTCCGAATGATCTTCTTAATTTTTTCAAGCACCCTAAGTCCAAGCGGCAAATAATCATATACCCCAGCCATCTCTTTATGAATAAAACCGGCCCGCGTAAGAAGCGCTCCGTTTTTCGCAATCTCATCCTTCGGCGCTTCCCTTAAAGTCTTAATAAAAGTTTGTGACATTCTCATAATACCCCTATTATATCATATTTTAAGAAAATGCCCTATCCTTTCATTATATCACACTTATGCTAAAAAGTCAAGTTTTTTACATTCCGAGCACATATAGCAGATAAAAAGCCACGCCGTTTTTAATCATATGTGTCAAAATCCCCGCATAAATCGTCCCAGTAATTTCGCGAAGTCCACATAAAACTACCGATAGCGCAAATACATTCACTGCCACATTCCATTGAAAATGCATTAGCCCAAATAAAACCGATGTAACTAATATCGCAAGTGGCATATTAACGCGCGCTCTGAGTTTACCATACAGCCACCCGCGAAAAATTAATTCTTCGGCAATTGGCGCCAAAATTACTAGCACCATAAAACCGATCACTTTCTCGCCACCATTCATCATCACCGTAAAGCCAGTCTGTTGAACCTCGTCTGCGTTAAACCATGGAAATAGGCTAAAAAGCGTCACTAGCGCCGCCGCAAGCACCGTACTCATCACAAATGCGATAGGGGAAAGCCCGATATCCGTCCAAGTCGGCATTCCCATTAGCCCCAACTCCTCGCGCGACGGATTTTTTTGTCGAATTATTTTCGGCAAGATTACAAACGTTAGTAAAATTGCTAACCCATACGATAGCACCGAGTAAATCCCAGCATATACCGGTTGAACCAGTCTTTCTCCCCCGACTAGTAATACTAGGAGCATTCCCACTAAAAATTGCGATGCCACGACCGAACAAAATACCCAAATTGCCATCGCAAAAACCAGCAAAGTCGTTTTTTGCCATTCCTTTAATTTTAACTTCTTTTTTCTCATGTCTTTTTTTTACCTAAAAGAACCTCGTAATATCTAGAATAGTTACGACGAGCATCAGCCCAAGTAGCACATACATTGCTCGTGCCACGATTTGCTGCTCTTTTTCCTTTGTGAGTTTCTTGTGACGGAGTTTATATAACGCAATTAGAAGCCACCGTCCGCCGTCTAACGCTGGAATTGGCAGGACATTCATGCAAGCCAGCGAGATTGAAATCACCGCCGCGAGAAACGCCAAATTCTCAAGCCCCAGTTCAGTGAATGACGGAAACAATACCCCAATAATCCCCACTGGACCCGACACCGAATCACCAACACTCTTTATTGCCTCTTGTCCGCTCTCGCGCACACCTGAATCGAAGCTAAACATCCGCCCGACTCCTGAAATCAGATTCCAAAGTAACTCTCCGACCCCTTTAAAAGTTTCGCCAGTTACCTGTAAAGTGATCCCCGCCCCCACAATCGGCGCACTCCAAGTATAGCGTGATAAAATCTGTGGCGTTTTAACCTCATTGCCTTCTTCGTCCGTTGTGACCATTACGATATCTTGTGACTCGAACCTGGTCGCATCTGCGTCGATTGAAAACTGGTTATTAATAAAAGTTGGCACCCCCGTCCACGCCAAAACCGTCAAAATTACCCAAGCAACCAACCAGTTCATCGCCACTCCGCCAAACAAAATCTTCGTCTTACTTTTAAAACTCGCCTTCCCGAACGTCCCTTTTCGCGTGTCCGTTGCTGATTCTCCGTCCATCTGACAGAACCCGCCAATTGGTAACCAGTTTATGCTGAGTACCATCCCGTCCTGGAACAGTTTTTTGTCGTCCGCGCTAACCGAAAAAGTTTTCGCGTCCGCCCTGGCGCTCTCTTTCTTTTTAGTTTTCCCTTCCTTTTCTTCCTGCTCGATAACAGTTTTCATTAGTCCCGCTGCACACCATTCGGACTTTTTTAGCCTGCGCCATTTATGCGTCGCCGGGTCTTTTACCCAAGCCACCGCTCGCGGCGGAAACCCAAGCCCAAACTCTAGCACATTTACGCCATTCCTTCGCGACATCAGAAAATGCCCAAACTCGTGTGCTACCACGAGCAGCATCAACACGAAAAGCCCTATAATAATTCCAAATACAATATTCATACAATAATTATAGCACTATTTACCAAATCGACGGTTACGCTTTTCGTATTCTTTTAAGATTTCTTTAAGGTCATCCCCGTTCATTTCTGGAAAATACTTTTCGATAAACATTAATTCCGCATAAGCCGTCCGCCAAAGCATAAACCCGGAAATCCGCTCCTCACCAGAAGTCCGCACTACCATATCTACATCCGGCACCTCCGGATGGTAAAGATGCTTGCGGATAGTTTCCGGCGTAATTTCTCCTTCACGCCCCGCAATGGTTGCTGCGTCTGCGATCTCCTGCTCCCCTCCGTAGTTAAAGCAAAAACACACTGTAATCCCAGTACAATCCGCTGTAATTGCCTCGGCCTTTTCTATCATTGTTTTAAGCTGCGGCGAAATCCGAGTTTTTGACCCTAGAACTAGCATCCGCGCATTGTTTTCTGCCAGCTTCTCGGCGTATTTCAAAATTCGCCCCTCAGCAAGTTTCATGATATAACTCACCTCATCGTCACTTCGCCCCCAGTTCTCGGTCGAAAACACATAAAAGGTCAAGTATTCTATCCCAGCTTGACTCGCTGCTTCAACTAAATCTTTGATTGTGTCTAGCCCCTTTTTATGTCCTTCTATTGTCGGCAACCCCTGCGCCTTTGCCCATCGCCGATTCCCATCAGCAATTATTCCCAAATGCTTCAACATCTAAACCCGTAGTTCCTTTCTTTACCTCTGTTAAACTTGAAATTATATCTTCATAATCTCTTCAGATTTGACCTTGAAAATGTTATCAATCTTATCGGTAAACTCTTTAGTCAAATCGTCAATTTCTTTCTCGGCACGCTTTTTGACATCTTCGCCGAGATCTTCAGCCGCCTTCAGTTCTTTTCTTGCGTCCTCACGCACGTTACGGAGCGCTACTTTGGTCTGCTCAACCTTTGAGGAGGCGGTCTTTACGATTTCTTTGCGGCGTTCCTCGGTCAGCGGCGGAATTGGCACTCTAATCACCCGCCCATCGTCAGCCGGATTTAGCCCCAACGCCTGATCAGCCCGTATTGCTGACGCAATGTTCTGGATAGTCGAAGGATCAAAAGGAGTAATGACAAGCAACGTTCCGTCCGCCGCAGTTACATTCGCCACTTGGTTTAGCGGCATAAATTGTCCATAAGCCTCAACTTTAACGGACGCCAACATATCCGGATGCGCTCGCCCCGTCCGCACTTTTTTCATTTCCGTCTCAAACCGCGCCAGTACTTCTTCCATTTGCTTGCGCTCTTTTGTGGTGTCAAACATAATAACTCCTTTTTTATAACTCTATTATATCATGACGTTTCATGCTTGACAATTCTTGCTATTTTAGAACTTGTTTTGTGAAAAAAAGTGTGCTACAATGAAAATATTAACAAAACGAATTGAACACCCGGATTGTTAATTACATTACTTTTCGCATTAAAAGCATAGTAAAAGTTAAAATAGGCGCTACTAGGTCCGTTTGTCTTTTACTATAGCTTTGCTATGCGTGAGTCAATCCGGGTGTTCCCTAGCGGCGCCTATTTTGGCTCAAACGGTCGCCGCTGGTTAATAAAGTGAG
>CAYSSH010000033.1:0-4842 GCA_964433705.1 uncultured Candidatus Saccharibacteria bacterium
TTTCTCTAGTAGAGTGTCAAAGACACTAGAGACCTAACCCTATATCTAGTTATTAACCCCATTATATCACACTTTTTTTATTTTTTCAAGATTTCTCGCGGATTTTCTACTAAAACTTGTTCAAGTTCCATTTCGGAATAATAATTTAAAAGCCGTTCTTTCGCCACTTCTAAAAACGTTCGCGCTTTCCTCGCTTCTAATCGTTCTAAATACTCCGCCCGACTCGGATGATGAATATCACTCCCAAACGCAAAAATCCACTTTTGCTTTGCCAGCCTTCTCACTAACTTTTCCACTTTCTTACCATATTGCCCCAAAATACTTCCAATGTTACATTGAAATAGTATTCCCATCTCATGTAATTTCTCAAGTCCCGCAAAATCTTTCTGGAACTTCGCATAACGCTCCGGGTGCGCCAAAATCACCTTATATCCTTTTTCCATCAATTCCTTAAAAATATCTTCCGCCCCCTCAAACTTCCCGTTCATCGGTAATTCGATTAAAAGATACCGGCTCTCCGCCAACGGTTTTACCGCCGCCAGTTCAAGTAACCTCAAAATCCTTTTATCGATATAAATCTCATTCCCCAGATACAAATTTACCCGTACCCCAGTCCGTTCCACCGCCTTCCTCACGATTGCCAAAATTTCCTCATTTGTTTTCGCCGGCATCGCATAACTCGTCTCAAAAATATAATGCGGTGTCGCCACAATATCCGTCACACCCGCCATCGCGAGTTCCCGAATCATCGCCACCGTATCCGCTAATGCCTCTGCGCCATCATCCACGCCAGGCAGAATATGCGAATGAATATCAATCATCTTGCTTTTTGCCCTTTTCTTTTTCGCCCTGTTCGCCGTAATAATAATTATAGTAATAGTGTGATGAATGATGTTTTACCATATTAAACACTACCCCCGCCACTTTCGCCCCCACTTTCGACAAAGATTCTTTGACCGCAACGAGATCCCCTCGCGCCGTCGCTCCATCTTTCACCACTAGCAAAGTTTCATCCATTAAACTTGCCAAAATTACCGAATCTGCCAAACCCCCAGCTGGCGCTCCGTCAAAGATTATTATATCATAATATGCCTTTAGCGCTTGTATTAATCTCCGATTTTTCTGCGACGCCAAAAGCTCACTTGGATTCGGCGGATATGTTCCGCAAGTAATCACGCTCAAATTTTTAATTGCCGTCGGTCGAATATACTTATAGGTATTCTCCAAACTCTCCGCCAAAAGATCGGAAAGTCCTCCAATATTTGGCAAATTAAACACTTTATGAATCCGCCCTCGTCTTAAATCACAGTCAATTAAAAGCACTTTCTTATCCGCCTTAGCAAATGACACCGCAAGGTTTGACGACACAAAACTCTTTCCCTCACCAGCGTTCGTACTCGTCACTAAAATCGTCTTCAGATTCTTATCAATCGCTGTAAACTGCAAATTCGTTCTCAAACTTTTTACATTCTCGCTCACCACTGATTTTGGTGCATATTCCACTACTAATTCGTGCGTTTTTCGCTTGGAATTATTCTCGTTTTCCGAAATCGCCCCAGTCGCCGCCATCCCTAGCATCTGTTCAATATTATCATTATGCTTCACCGTATCATCTAGACAAAATCTCAAAAATGCAAACGCTACCACCCCACCTATCGCCGCCCCAACCGCCAGCGCCAAATCGCGCATTAACGTATTATTTGCCGGCGCCTCCGGCGTTTTTGCGTTACTTAGTTGGCTCACGTTGTCCAACTTATAAATCTTCATCACCTCGTCTGCGAACACTTCCGCAATCTTATTCGTAATTTTCGCCGCCTCCTCCGCACTCAAATCCTTCACTGCTACACTAATAATCGAAGTATCCCCCACCGGCGACACCGACACATTCTTACTCAAGTCCTTCACGTTCGTATTAAGTTCTAGCTCAGAAATCACCCTAGAAAGCACCAGCTCACTTTTCGCAATCTCGCTGTAGGTCGAAGTTAATTTCTGACTAATGTTCACATCATTCAGCGTCGCCGCCGTATTTTCCGCCCCATCAGATTTCGCCACCACAATCGTAGTTTTTGCTTGATAAATCGGGGTTTTTATGGTTAAATCATAAATCAAAACTATCGCAATTGCCAAAATTACTGCCGCAATAAATCCAAAAATATATCTTTTCAAATATATAAAAAACTCTTTGATATTGATTTCTTCCACAAAAAACCTTTCCTCTTCTTTTAATTATAGCACAACTTCTTTCAAAAGTCAAGATAAAACCTTTATTTTCGGCCAAAATTCGTTATTTTTTCTTATTTTTTTATTATTTTTATGCTAAAATAAGAATATCTCATGCCATACTTCGGTCACTAGCATAGAGAAAAGTTCATTGGTCTCGTGGTATTGTCATTTATGCCCTTGACTTTGAGCCAAAACCGGCTCACATAAATGGCTCTTATTATTTAAACAGGAGCTACTTATGAAAACTTTAACAAAAAACAAAACAGAAAAAGTCGAGGTTATGGCGCTTTTCGGTTACGAAATGACCCCATGCCAACCACTCACCTTTCGGCGACGTGGTGACAGACGCGAAACAGAAGTCACCGAGCTTCTCCGCACACACATTCATTTTGCGGGACAGGCGACTCTTCACGTCTTCGACGTTCTGGCGGGGAGGGAACATCTGCAGCTAGAATTTAATTCTAGCGACCTCTCATGGTCCCTCATCCAGTAGGGCTTCGGCCTCCAAAACGAGTTGAATTATCGACTCGTTTTTTGGGTCTTAAATGTGCTATAATAGAGATATGCAGGATTTGAAGAAACGTCTTTCCGCACTACGCGAAGAATTTGACCAAGTTTACCAAAAACTCAAAATCGCCGGGAAATTGGCAGAAATCGAGCGTCTTGAAAAAGAAGTAGCTGATCCAGAAATTTGGCACGATGTCGCCGCCGCCACTGCCAAAAACCAAACTCTCGCCGCTCTTACTAACGAAACTGCCCCTTGGACACTTTTGTCGACTCAAATTCGTGACTTAAACGAACTAATGGAATTAGGCGGCCTAGATTTAAAAGACGAGATTGAGGGGCAAATTACCGCCATGGAGGCCTCTTTAAAAGACCTGAAAAAAGCCCTTAGGTTTACTGGCCCCTACGACCATGAAAACGCCATCATTCGTATCACTTCTGGCGCCGGTGGAACCGAAGCAATGGACTGGGCAAGTATGCTAGAGCGCATGTATCTTCGGTTCTTTGAAAAACATGGTTTTAAACCCACGCTTTTAGAACGCGTAAATGGTGAAGAGGCTGGTATTAAAACCGCTGTTTACGAAATCTCCGGCAAAGACGCCTATGGTTTTCTCAAATCCGAACATGGCGTCCATCGCCTCGTTCGTCTGTCGCCTTTCAACGCCAATAATCTCCGTCAAACTTCTTTTGCGCTTGTGGAAGTTTTACCAGTTCTCGCCCCCGATACCGACATTAAAATCGACGAAAAAGATTTACGCATCGACGTTTATCATTCCGGCGGGCATGGCGGGCAATCTGTCAATACCACCAATTCCGCCGTTCGCATTACTCATCTCCCCACCAACACCGTTGTCGCCATTCAAAACGAACGTTCTCAGCTCCAAAACAAAGAAAAAGCCATGGAGATACTGCGTGGCAAACTCGCTCAAATGGTTTTAGAACAACACGCCAACTCGCTCAGCGAACTTCGTGCTGGAGAATCGGCCGGTTGGGGTCAGCAAATTCGTAACTACGTCACGCAACCCTATCGTCTCGTTAAAGACACGCGCACCGGTTTTGAAACTAATGACGTTGACGCAGTCTTGGACGGAGAAATTGACGGTTTTATAAATGCCTACTTAGAGCAATAAACTATTTTCGTTTCGCTTCAAACAGCACACATGGCACCGCCGGCGGCGGCGTAAAATCCGAAGTTTTCAGTGGTAATCTAATCTTTGTATCATATTCTGCCGTCAGTTTGAATCCAAGTTGCGACGTATAATGACGCGTATTATTTAAAAGTTTTAACGCAAATTGCTTCTGTAAAATCAAATAAATCGCTTGCGGCGGATTTTTCGCCTCAATCAACTTATGTAAAATTTCCGAGCTAAGATGAAACGGTGGATTCGCAAAAACTTTATAATCCACATCAGGTAGTTCAAAATCTCGAAAATCTTTCTCAACCACTTCCACATTTGAAATCTCATGTTTTTTCAAATTTTCCCTTAGTTTCGCTGCCGTCCTGAGGTCCGGTTCAATCGCAATCACTTGTTTCACTCGGTATGATAACGCCGAAGTAATCACTCCCGACCCCGCCCCAATTTCTATCACTAAATCTCGTTTTTTCAGATTTGAATGCCCAATCAGCATCAAGGCGAGTCTTGGACTCCTCAAAAAGTGTTGTGACAACCTAAAGTCCCGCATCTTTAATCACTCTCCACGCTTCATCAACTGAATGCGTTTCCATTAACCTCGCCCTTATCTCCCCCGCCCCTGGAAAATTGTTGATATAAATTTTGAAAAAATGTTTCAAAGGCTCATAGTATCCTTCATATAGCCCCAAATGCATTTTTAAAAGTTCAATCAATTCTTCCCTTGACGCCTCATGCTCCGTAAAACAATACGGATTCTGAAACACCCCGCGTCCAATCATAAACCCATCCACCTCCGGATACTTCGCATGAAGTTCCATCGCATGTTTCCGGTCACGAATATCGCCATTAATCACCAACTTCGTTGCTGGGCTAATCTCCGCTCGCATTTTCACAATATCCGGAATTAACTCATAGTGCGCTGACACCTTGCTCATTTCTTTTTTCGTCCTAAGATGTATCGTTAAGGCCGCCGGGTGTTCGC
>CAYSSH010000034.1:0-4137 GCA_964433705.1 uncultured Candidatus Saccharibacteria bacterium
TACTGTTATAATGATATTTTTGATTAGATTGTTTGCCCGCATGGTTACCTCACTTCTTATTTATTATCCCTGCGAGCGCGATACAAAAATCGGCACCCGTAGGCTTTCGAACTCAAACGCAATTAATGGTAAACCATAAAAGACGCTGGGTACCTACCGGTGCCGATTTTTATCTTTTATGGTTGCCAATCTTACGATTGAGACGTTAATCTTTAATGTGCGTTTGAGTTCGAAAATTTTATATTTTTATTATATCACACTTTTGGTAAATCAAAGAAAAATACAGTAGGATTTTTCCGATTTGGCAAAGCTGGCGGGTTGTGTTATAATTATAGTATGAGAAAGTTACCAATTGTGGCGCTGATAGGCCAAACGAACGCAGGAAAATCGTCTTTACTCAACCGCATGGCACATAAAAATATCGCTATTGTGGCGCGTGAGGAGGGAACGACGCGTGATAATGTGGTTGCGAAAATTGACGACGAGTTTATCTTGGTTGATACGGCGGGGTTAAAAGACCCATCTGATGATTTTGAGGCTTCAATTCAGGAACAAATTCTTGATGCAATTGAGTCAGCGGATGTGATTTTGGTCACTTTGGATTCGTCAAAGTATTTCAACCATCGGGATGCGAAGATTGCGAAAGACGCGTTGCGGTCTAAAAAGCCGGTATTTTTAGTGTTGAATAAATGCGACCTTAAAGAGTCGTTACCACTAACGGAATTTCGAGCACTTGGGGTGGCGCCGGAGAAAACTTTTTACGTTTCGGCGACAACTGGAGCGGGGATTCGAAAGCTGAAAGATGGTTTGGGGCTTATCATTGAGGGACCCTCCGGAGGTTACGACCGAGGTGGGAGCCGCGCCGCCCCCGCGACGGCGGGCGGCGGCGACGGCGTGTCCCGAAATGGTAAGCCCCAAACCAGCCGTCAGTTAAAAATCGCCCTGATTGGGCGACCAAACGTGGGAAAATCGTCGTTATTCAACACCCTTGGAAAAAAACAACAGGCGATTGTGAGTTCAAAACAGGGGACGACGCGCGATGTGAACCGGATGGAAATAAAATATAAGGGGCGAGAGCTGGAAATTTTGGATACAGCGGGGCTGAGAAAACCAGGGAAACGTGAGGTAGGGATTGAGAAGTTTAGCGCAATTCGGACTTTGGCGGCGATTGAAGAATCGGATATTTGTTGTCTTTTAGTGGATTCAACTGAGCCGCATTCTAAACTCGACCAGTCGCTTGCGGGGCAAATTGTCGAGGCGGGTAAGGGAATCATTATGGTAGTTACAAAATCAGACCTTTTAAAGAGCGAATCAGGAACAGCCAACTCGCCATACGATAAGTTGCTAGATGACCTAGAATACGATTATAATTTCTTGCCGTATGCGCCAGTAGTGATAACAAGTTCGGAAACTGGAGAGAATGCGACACAGGTTTTTGAGCTTGCGCTTGAGATTGATGAGAATCGGCATCTTGAAATTAAAACTTCGGAGCTGAACAAAATCCTCGCTGAAGCGGTAATTGAACATGCGCCGGCGGGACTAAAAAACACACGCCCGAAACCGAAATACATCGTCCAAACCGATACATGCCCACCTTGGTTTGTAGTGCATGGGCATGATTTAGGCTTGCTACATTGGTCATGGAAACGCTATTTGGAGCGTAAAATTCGCGAAAAATACCCGTTTGTCGGGACGCCGATAATGTTTTCTTGGCGGAGTGATAACAGGGGTAAACTTGACAAAAATGATTAAGTGTGCTATAATTAAATGATAGACAGATTTTGGATTTTTTGCTAAAATGGAAATAAGTGGGAGCATATTTCGCGAGTAGGGGGTGAAAAAAAGCGAAAAACTCTCATTTTTTGTAAGGTAAACCTTTAGTACTTTAAAAAGGAGTTGATGTTAAGTGCTGGACAGGAATAGGATGATCTACGTGCTGGACACCAACGTGCTAGTTGATTATCCGGACATCATCCCTGACGCAGAAGGGAATACGAGGATTTTCGACAACCCGCTGGTGAGCCTTGCCGGCTCACACATCGTCGTACCGTCTGCGGTAGTGCGCGAGCTTTCGTCGTTTAAAGACGAGGCAGCAACTGATCGGGGACGGGCGGCGCGGCTAGTACTGGACAGGCTGCGGATGTGGCGAGTGAAGACCGTTTTCGGGATGGAAACCAACTATATGCTGGAAGCGCCGATTAAGTTGCCGGATGGGCGACTGCTTTCGGTTCTGCCGGTGAGTGCGGACTTTAAGGGTGGCTTGCCATTTCGTCCTGACGAGGGCGATATGGACGGACAGATTATTCTGACGGCGCTCGCGGCGATGCATCTGGTCGAAAGCGAACAGGACAACGATGAGTTCGACTGGGGCGACAGTAGTCTCCGGCTGAATTTCATATCGGAGAAAGTTGTGCTCCTAACAAACGACAACGGACATGCAATCAGGGCAGCGGAGCGTGGCATTGTAACCTCGCGGTATGCGTATGCGATGCCAGCTCCCTATACGGGACGGCGTGAGGTTAAGGTGCCGGCGGAATTGTTTCAGGAATTTTGGACCGAGGGAAGACTCGATCTGGAGTTCTGGGAAGATTATCTGCCGGACGAGACGCCGCTTGCTGCGAACGAATTTGTCGTGATGGTGCCGGAAGACATGACGGAAAAATCGCTACCTTTTGACTATGTGACAAGAAGCGACCCGTATTTTCGGCATATCGGACGTTTTGACGCGCAGCGCGAGATGATTGTTGGGCTGAAACATCTATCTTCGGCGCCGTTTACTCCGATGAGCGATGGGCAGGCGATGTACGCAGAGGCATTGATGGATCCTGAGATTGCGGCGGTGATTTGTACTGGTCCGGCGGGGTCGGGTAAAACCTATCTCCCGACGGTTTACGGACTGGAATATTGCCGGCAGGGTAAGTACAAGACGGTGGTCGTGGTGCCTTGCCCGGATTATGGGAATCTTGGGGCGCTACCTGGTGACCTCGACGAGAAGATGTCGCTTGATGTTGGGCCGATTCGTAATGCGCTTGAAAATTATTTTTACGAAAATGACCCGTATTTTAAGCGCGAGCTGAAGCGTCTGGGGGAAAAAGGTACCAATATTGCGTATTCTGAGGACGAAGGCAACTCCGGCGGCCCGTCGCTGGACGAGAAGGTTCAGGCACATGTGAACTATATCTGGAAGCGGTTCTTCAGGAACGTGCCGGTCAAGAAAGCACAGGGACTGGATTTCCGGCAGAAGCTGGTTTTATACGACGAGTTCCAGGATCAAAGCCCGTCACAGGCGGATATGCTGGTAAAACGAATCGGTAAAGATGGCAAAATCGTCATTACTGGCGATATTGCTCAGATTCATGCGCCGTATCGTGACGAGTTCAACAACGGCATTGTGTATGTAACGGGGCTGCTTTACGATTTTCCGATGGTGGCGAGGGTATCGCTACTGAAAGAAGAGGTTGAGCGGCATGAACTGGTGCGACTTATTGCCGAACGGCAAGCTGGGAAGAAGAAAACTCCTTAAACTTTACCCCCGCAACAGCGGGGGTATTTTTGTGGTATAATTGAGATATGAAACTAATTGTAGGACTAGGAAATCCAGGTAGCCAATACAACTTTACAAGGCATAATTTTGGGTTTCTAGCGCTTGATTTTTACTTTAAGCGGTATAACGGCTCTTTTGGGGTGAAACCGTTTCTTGGGGCTATTAAGGGGCAAATAGGCGATGTTCTCTTTATTAAACCCCAAGATTTTTATAATTTGAGCGGAAAAGCGGTCAGGGAATATATGTGGTATTATAAGATAGCGACCTCTGATATTTTAGTGATTTGCGATAATTTTGACCTGGAATTTGGGAAAATTCGGTATCGGGCGAGCGGACAGGCGGCGGGGAATAACGGGCTAAAATCGATAGATAGCGAGATTAAAACGTCGGAATATCCGCGGCTACGACTAGGGACAGGGAACGAAGATCTGCGGCGCAAACTCGGTGACGTGGAGTTTGTGTTATCTAAATTTACGGCGGAAGAGAAAGTGAAACTGCCAGAAATATTAGAGGCGGTTTGCGAAAAAATTGATGAATTTATCGGATGAACTGAGGTCGGACTGGCGACTCGGCCTCTTTTTAAACATATTTTG
>CAYSSH010000035.1:0-2629 GCA_964433705.1 uncultured Candidatus Saccharibacteria bacterium
TAGGGCAGGTACTTAGGCATTAAAACTCACAAAAATGCTAAAGAACGCCACCCAACTTAATCATTTTACCATAACTTTGCTAAAAGGTCAATATTATACAGAGGTGGTTTTCTGTGTTTTTAGATAACGCTCGATGTTCTCAATATCCTTGAGACCCTTAGAAGCCCTAAAGAAAAGATGGAAGCAGCCGAAAACTCGGGCGAACGAAGAGCAATACTA
Organism: uncultured Candidatus Saccharibacteria bacterium; assembly: GCA_964433705.1. Taxonomy (GTDB): domain Bacteria; phylum Patescibacteriota; class Saccharimonadia; order Saccharimonadales; family Saccharimonadaceae; genus Nanosyncoccus. The sequence goes on from CAYSSH010000035.1 coordinate 220, forward strand.
CAAGCCATTGGACCCGTAGCGAAGCTTGCAGAACGAAAAATTGGCACAGACCAAAATGGAAGGGTTTTAACAGCCAAATATATAGAGGTAGAGCCGTATCCATGGCTCGAAAAATTGGAAAAATCGGCAAAAAAAATTACCCCAGAAATCGAGAGGGTATTTAACAGCCATTTACAGGGGAAAAATGCCGAAAAATCGGCTTTATATTCCTCTTGGTGGGCGAGAAGGGACTTGAACCCTTACGACCTTGCGGCCACCAGATTTTGAGTCTAGCGCGTCTACCAGTTCCGCCACTCGCCCAATTTTTAACCACATTAGGAGCCATTAAGGGGGGTTAACGGCTCCTACCTTTATTGTATCACATTTTATGAAAATATGCTATAATTTAATTATGAATTCTGATTCTGGTGGGCAATCTACGAGTGATCTGCAGAGACAGGCGGCGGCACAAATCGCAAGACGCAAGGTTTTAGCGGCTTATGCTGACGCGGCAAAAAAGAATGTGGCCGCCCAGAACGGGCAAACACACTTGAAAGACCAACCGATTGAGTCAAAAATCAACTCCGAATCTTGGAAACGGTATCATTCCGCTTGGCAAGATTATTACCAAAAGTATTACAGCGAATACTATTCAAACGCTGCGCGGGAATACATTGCGCGAGAACGACTTAAAGATGCTCGCGAACAGGCGGAAGAGGATGAAATTATTTACGCCCTGGCGAAAGCAGGTCGGGGAAATGCTAAATCCGGCCTCAAGATAGCCGGTTCGGACACGAAACTACGCGAAAAAATTCGTCGCAAAGCGACTGATAAGGCTAAGGAATCGCGACGGATGCGCAAGTTTATACCATTGATTGCCGGGGTGAGCGTTGCGGCGACAATTTTATTCCTTCAGTATAATCGCTTGATTTTTGCGCCAATTATGGCTTACGTATCGCCCGGCAACGCACCAGCGAGCGAGATTACCGCGCTCGACCCAACCATTACTCAAACCGTATCGGCGGAACCTCGGTTAATTATTCCAAAACTAAATATTGATGTTCCGGTAAGATTTGATGTAGCGGTATCAGACGTAATGGAAGCGATGAATAACGGAGTGGCACATTACCGCATACGGGGTGCTTCGGCTTATCCTGGTGAGGTAGGGAATTTTATTATTACTGGGCACTCGGCAGGAGATGTCTATAGTTCAAACCCATACAAATACATCTTTTCTGGGCTAGAGCGGTTGGAGGATGGCGATTTAATATATGTAAATTATGAGTCGGTGAGATATACTTACCGCGTGACAAAAAAAGAAGTAGTGGAGCCGACGGACGTGGCGGCGTTGATTGTGGATACTGATAAGCCGATTATTACGCTTGTAACTTGTACACCGCTAGGGACGTCCAGGTATCGCTTGCTTGTAACCGGGGAACAGATTTCGCCGACTTGGGACAACAAGAACGAATCCGAGCAAAAACCCAGCGAGGAAACGGTGACGACCGATGAAGGGACTGAGCTGCCGGCGAACGAGCCTTCGTTCTTTGAGCGCATTTGGAATTGGTTGACTGGGGCATAGATTTTGCGATTACGAAAAGGGACGGCTGAAGATTACTTTACGACGATTTCGCGGACTAGTTTTTTATCTGATACATAGTAAAGCCATTTGTCGTTCGTAATAGTAACAGGAGAGGATGATGAAGCATTACTGCTTAGTTCGCGGCGGTTAAGTCCGTCAAAATCATAAACAATCAAATTACCATTATTTACCGCATAAATCATATCGCTATTTAGCCAGCCCGACGCGTCCGAGTCTAACGACCAACTCGTCATTTTTACCGCTTCCATATCAAATGTCGCGACATTAGTTCCTAGTTTCATAAATACAAACTCGCCGTTTTGACCAATCTGAACTTCATCTGGCACAAAACCAATATTTTCACTAGCAAAAACCGAGTCTTCATTACGATTTAGGACAAATAATTGATCGTCCGTTACGATGGTAATAAACTTGTTTTCATAAAACCGACTGAGAAAAGCCTGAGTTTTAGACGGACTGGCGTTTTCTAATAGGTCGCTCCCGAAAGTTTGGACAACGAGAGGTGCGTTGTCGCCGTTTTTAAGAAGATTAACGCCGGTTTTTGTTACATAAATGATATCAGACGCATAATAATTATAATCTAGAACATTTGAAGCGAGCGCGGCGGAAATCTGACGACCGGAAACGTCAATTTTGTGTAAATTGCCATTTCGGACGGCGAGGAGATGCGATGCGGAATTGTCAAAAATACGCATATCAGTAAAGTTGGCAGCAAAAACCCGATTTAGGTTCACGCTTTTTGCTGGGTCATTTAAATCTAGAAGTACCCAGACGGTTTCATTACTAACTTTAGCTTTGATTAGCAAATGTTGATTGTCATTGCTCCAC
>CAYSSH010000036.1:0-1685 GCA_964433705.1 uncultured Candidatus Saccharibacteria bacterium
CCCCAGTGTTTCTAGCGTCAGATTGAGCGCCGGACTAAACGGCGCAAACGATACCGCAATCCGAATCAGCGAAAACAGCTCCGCCGGTTTTTTCCCAGTTTCTACGAGCAACTGATTCAGCACTTCTTGTAGTTTTTCTGCTCCCCATTCTGCCACCTCGCTGAGCCTCAAAATTACCTTTTTCATTAAATCTTCCAGCTCCGCCTCGGATAGCTTTTTTAAGAACTTGTTTCCCTTTAGCATCTCCATATCAATTTGCGGATCTACGAAGAAATAATTTGTCATTGTTCTAAGGTCGGATAAAGTTTTTAGTCGGTCATAAAGAATGCTAAGTACCTTTACCCGATAATCTTCGGAAAAACTTTCAGCCTCCTCAGGCCAAAAATTCACTGTCCTATCGTATAGCGCCCTAGCGCCTTGTTCGTCAAAAATCCGCCGAATCCATTGTCCATTCATCCATAAAAGTTTCGTTTCGTCATACCGCGCTCCAGAGTTTTGAATACGCTCCAACGAAAACTTCTGAATCAGCTCGTCTTTTGTAAAAATTTCTTGTTCCGACCCATCATTCCAACCTAGGCATGCTAGATAATTCAACATCGCTTCCGGCAACACTCCGTCATCACGATATTCTGTTACCGATTTTGCTCCGTCGCGCTTTCCGAGCTTCTTGTTCCCCTGTGGCGCCAAAATATGTGGCAAAGATACGAGAATTGGCCGTACTAACCCCAGCGCCTCATAAATCGCCAAATAGTTTGGCGTGCTGGACAGATATTCTACCCCGCGCATCACATGTGTTACCCCCATTTCCGCATCATCCACAATGTGTGCAAAATTGTAAGTCGGGTAACCATCGGCTTTAATTAGAATAATATCATCTACCACCTCTGGTCCGGTATGCATCTCCCCCATCACCGCATCCGTCCAAGTATATTCCTTTGGCTCCGCTTTAAACCGAATCGGTATCCCCGGTTCCCATTCCGGCGGGTTTTCCGGCCGAAAATTCCGATACAAAAACGGCACTTTTTTCTCGTTACATTCTTTGCGGTATTCGTCAATTTTCTCTGGCGGTGTCGGATCAGCGTAGGCTCGCCCAGACTCTAGGAGTTTCTTCGCCCACTTTAAATAAATCTCAGTTCTTTCACTCTGGAAATAAGGTTCATTCGGCCCGCCGATAATCGGTCCCTCGTCCCAATCAAGCCCCAGCCACTTCAAAGTATCTTCAATCAACTCTGTCGCCCCTTCTACATACCGCGCCCGGTCAGTATCCTCAATCCTTAGGATCATCTTCCCCTCTGTTTGCCGAGCAACAAGATATGGGTAAATAGCGGAACGAACGTTCCCGATGTGAATATAGCCCGTCGGGCTAGGTGCGAAACGAGTAATAGCTTTCATAGAGATTATTATATCACAATTTCAAGAAAAACACTATATCCTTCCATTATAGCACACTTTTCAAAATTTGTCAAGTCTTTCTCTATATTACAGAGAAACTGCAATCGCTTTAAGTTGTTTTTTTGTGAGCGACCCAGACGTTGTAACTAATTTATAAACAATGCCGCCATTAACCCAAGCCGCATCGCTCCCGCTCATGTAAAGTTTAAGTCCCTGTTCCTGGATTTCCGTATAATCATTACTGTAAGTTGGTCGCACATAATTCGAGAGTAGCGCACTTGAGTCCCACGCTG